>JBJKPT010000250.1:0-4340 GCA_046706045.1 Desulfobacterales bacterium | reverse complement strand
TACTTCTCCAACTGCTCGATGATTTCTTCCTTGTGCTCGATGATGGACTTGACGATGTCGCCGATGGAGATAAGGCCCACAAGCCGGTCGTTTTCAAACACGGGAAGATGGCGCACCCGTTTTTCGGTGATCAACTCCATGCACTGTTCCAGATCCTGATCCGGGTCGACGCGGATCATATCGGCCCGCGGCGTCATGATTTCCCGGACCGGGACCTCCCTGGAGAGCTTTCCCCTCAGAACAATTTTGCGGGCATAATCACGCTCGGTGAAAATGCCGGCCACGTCGCCGCCGTCCATAACGATCAGGGCACCCACTTCCACGTCCGCAATCGCTTGGAGGGCCTGGAAAACCGTGGCCTCGCCGGGGATGGTGTGCACCATCGCCCCCTTCTCCTGCAAAATGTCCCGGACGGTTCGCATCGCTTGGTCTCCTTGTGGGGGCTGTTCAAACGGGCGCCGGAGGGCAACGGCATTCAGGAAACAATCGTCGGGTTCTTGGGGGCCGCCGGGATCTGACGATGCCTGGCCGTTCCCCATTCCAGGGCCTTGACGCGCCACAGGTAGAAAAGGGCGAGCATCAGAAAACCGATAAAGACCACGATTTCCAAATAGCCGTTCCACCCCAGGACCCGGGCGTTTTCGGCCCAGGCGAAGATATAGACGGCCTCCAGGTCGAAAACGACGAAGAACATGGCCATCAGGTAGAACTTGACGTCGAAGCGGATGCGCGCCGAGCCCGTGGGAACCATGCCCGATTCATAGGGGGTGCCCGTGGTTCTCTCACGGTGCCGCGGGCCGAGAACGGCCGATAGGATCAACATGGCCGCGACGATGGCGAGGACGGCCCCCAGGTAGACGATCAGCGGCCAGAACATCGGGGTGACGGGGGTCGGATCGATCAACGCGGGTTCTCCCTCCTTGACCGGGGCGTGCGAGCGAACGGTGAAACATGTTTCCTCTGTTGATAAGTCGAAATCGTCAAGGCGTCAAGGTCAAATGTCTCCCGTTGCGGAGCATGTACCTGGCCCTTGCCACGGGGAAGGGGGCGCGCGGGTCGACTCCTTGGAACCGGGCCCCGGGATTGAATTTCTGTTGATGAATGGTCGGGGATGCCCTATAGTCCGGGGATGGTCTCATGGATGAAAAACTACCTGAATTCATAGTGCAAATGATTGATTGCCGGAGCAGATCGCCGATTTCGGTCCAAAATGGAAATCGTTTCCCGCGTGGAGACGAATCGCGCCCCAGGAGGTTCATCCCCGAAAGGTATCCATGCCGTGCCGATCCCGATCATAGAGCCCGATGAGGGTCGATTGCCATCCGACATCGCCCCGCTCCTCAATTATCTTGCGGAACAACGCGGGGTTGATTTTTCGGCTTACCGGAACGACATCATCCGCCAGCGGATTCACCGGAAGCTCAAAAGCGCCAATCTCCCGGACGTGGAGGCCTTGCTGGATCACCTGAAGGGATCGCCTTCCGCGCTCAATGATCTGTTGGATGCCCTGACCATCAATTTCAGCCGCTTTTTCCGCGACGGCCTGGTGTTCGAGTACGTCGCCCACCAGATTCTCCCGGTCATCCTGTTCAATAAAAAGAGAAATCACCGGTGTTGCCTTCGCATCTGGTCCGCGGGCTGCGCCACCGGCGAGGAGCCCTATTCCATGGCGCTCATGATCCATGACCGGTTGGGCGTGGAAATGGATGAATGGCAGGTGCACATATTTGCCACGGACATCGATTCCAATGCCCTGGAATATGCGAAAACGGCGATCAACGGCCGCGAGAGCATTCGAGACATCAAACACCACATGGTCGAAACCTATTTCACCCGGATCGAAAATCGCTTCCGGCTGGATGACCGGGTCAAAGCGCTTGTCGATTTTTCCGATCACGACATCCTCGACAAGGCCGCGTATGTGCCGCCGCACAGCGTGTACGGCGATTTCGACCTGGTGCTTTGCCGCAACCTTCTGATCTATTTCACTTTATCGTCGCAGCGCCTTATTCTGGAAAGGCTTTTCCGATCCCTGGCGGCCGACGGCTACCTGGTGCTGGGAATGGCCGAGACGCCACCCGCCCCTTATGTCTTGAGCCTGAAACGGGTGAGCCGGACGGTTCAAATCTATCAGAAGTAAAGAACGGCGGCCGACGGATCGGGTCGGTTGGCCCCGCCGCCGCGGTCCACGGCGCGGAAGAGGCACTGGAGGCACTCATGGGGCGGACCGCCCAACGGGGTCGGCGGAGGCGTGACGTGAAAAGGATCACCTATTTTAAGCGCGTCAAGACACGAATGACGTTTTGGATGCTTGCCATATCCCTGCTGCCGCTGGTGCTGGTGACCGGCATCATCCATGCGCATGAAACGGCGAGCATCAAGAAAGAGGCATTCGCCAAACTCACCGCCATCCGGGACCTGAAGGTCGGTGAAATCAACGCATGGATCGCCCAGCGCATCGGGGACGCCGAAACCATCGCGGATGACCCCAGTATCCGGGCGGTCAGTGTCCTGGCATCCCCCGGAACCGCCGACCGAGGGCGGCAACCGGCGGATGAGCGGATCGTCGCGGAGATTCGGGAACATTTTTCCCATTACCTGAAGAATTACACCGCCTACAACGAGATCTTCGTTCTCGATCCGATAACCGGAACGGTGATGATATCGACGGACAAAGCCCATGAAGGCAAAGACGAGTCCGGCAATCCGTATTTCCGAGAAACCCTGGAAAAAAATGGCGTCTGTATTCGGGAAGTCTACTATTCGAGAATCCTGAACGGCCTTGCCATGGCGATCGCCATCCCCATTCGTCCCGCCTCCGACCCCGACGGCAGTCGCCGGATCGCCGCCATCCTGGCCGTTCGGATCAATATCGCCCGTTCCCTCTTCGCCCTGCTGGCCGAGCGCACCGGCATGGGCGCCACGGGCGAAACCCTGATCGTCAACCGAAACCGGCTGGTCTTGACCCCCTTGCGCTGGCATCCGGATGCGCCGTTGGAATTCACCATCGACGCCATACCGGCAACCCGGGCGGCCGAGGGAGAGACCGGTGTGATCGAGGCCCCGGATTACCGCAACGTGCCCGTCCTTGCCGCCTACACCTATCTGCCGGCCCTGCATTGGGGCTTTGTGGCGAAGGTCGACCAGCGCGAGGCGTACGCGCCGATTTCCCGGATGCTGCAGTACATTTTGCTGGTTCTCGTTCTTTCGGCGATCGTTGTTTTGATCCTGGCGGTTTTTTTGTCCGGCCGTCTGACAAAACCGGTAACGGCCCTGGCCGAGGTGGCGAAAAAAATCACCGCCGGCGATCTCGCGGCCAGAAGCGTCATTGCCGACGAGGATGAGGTCGGGCTCCTGGGGCGTGTGTTCAACCGGATGGCGGACACGCTGATGGCCCACATGAGCATCCAGCGGGGCGCTGCGGAGATCAACGACGCCATGGTCCGGGCCGACACCGTCTCCGAACTGACCGAGGCCCTGATCCGAAAGTTGGTGGCGGCCACCGGTTCCTGTTTCGGCGCCCTCTACCTGCGAACCCCGGGCGCAGACCGGTTCGAGCCCGCCTATGCCATGGGGATGAGCCGGGAGGCCCTCACAGGGTTCGAAGCCGGACACGCCGAGGGGGAACTGGGAAAAGCCCTTGCCGAAGGAACGATCTCCCATATCCGGACCATCTCCCCGGACACGGTGTTCACCTTCAAGGCGATCGCCGGCACGGCGATCCCGAAGGAGATCGTCACCATCCCTCTTTTTGCCCTCAAACAGGTGGCGGCGCTGATCTGCCTTGGGGCCCTCGACGCCTATTCCGCCGAAACCATGGGCATGTTGGACCGGATCCGGGGAGGCATGGCCATCGCCCTGTCCAATCTGATCAATGTGGAAGCGACCCGGGATCTTGCGGAAGCACTTCAGGAGAAAAACCAAAATCTGATTCGGCAAGCCGAAGAGCTGGAAGCCCAGGCCCGGGAACTCGAGACCCAGACCCGGGAGCTCGAAGCCCAGAACACGGAACTGGATCTTCAAAAACAGCAGATCGAAACCGCCAACCGGCTCAAGAGCGAATTCCTCTCCAACATGAGCCATGAACTCCGGACCCCTCTGAACTCCGTCCTGGCGCTTTCCCGGGTGATGATCATGCAATCCGGGGATCGGTTTACCGACGAAGAGAAAAATTTTCTGGCGATCATCGAGCGAAACGGCAAGCAGCTTTTGAGACTGATCAACGACATCCTGGATCTGTCCAAAATCGAGGCGGGCCGTTTCGACGTGGTGCCGGAACCGGTATCCATCCCGTCGATCCTGGACAGCCTGTGCGAACGCATCGAACCGCTCGCCCGCGC
>JBJKPT010000249.1:0-11403 GCA_046706045.1 Desulfobacterales bacterium | reverse complement strand
TCCTGGGCCTGGGCACGCAGCCGCCCAAGGCGGACTGGGGGCTCATGGTCTGGGAAGGGGCGCCCAACATCCTGAATCAGTGGTGGATCGCCGTGGTTCCCGGCTGTGCCATGTTCATCCTCGTGATCGCCTTCAACCTGTTCGGGGACCGGCTAAAGGACGTGTTGTACGCCAATGAGGACATCTGAACCCGGAAATTCATCGCGCTTCCCGAATCACTGCCCAAGAACTGCCGGATGCAAGCAATGACGCACGCCAACCCACCCCAACCCGTTTTGCAGGTCACAAGGCTGCAGGTCAGCTTCCCCAGTTCCCGGGGAAGGGTCGACATCCTGGAAGGGGTGACGTTTTCCCTGTTTCCCGGAGAAATTCTTGCCCTGGTCGGTGAGACCGGTTGCGGCAAGAGCGTGACCGCAAAATCCATTCTCAACCTTTTGCCCAAGGCCAATGTGCAGCGGGAGGGGGCCGTCATTTTCAATGACTGCGATTTGATGCGCCTGACGAACACGCAAATGCGGGCTTTCCGCGGTCGGCGCATTTCCATGATTTTTCAAAACCCTCAATCCAGCATCAACCCCGTATTTACCCTGGGAGAACAGATCGGTCGCCTTATCCAGATGTTCTTGCCCGATGAAATCCAAACCCTTCGAAGGCAACTGAACTGCACCCGCGGCCGGGCGGTGCGCCGGATTGCGGCGCAAAAACTTCAAGAAGTGGGCTTGACGGACCCCGAACAACTGTTGAAATCCTATGCCCATCAGATCAGCGGCGGCATGGCCCAGCGCTATCGCATTGCGACGGCGCTGCTCAGTGCTCCCCAAGTGCTGATCGCAGACGAAGCCACGTCGGCATTGGATGTGACGGTTCAGGCGCACATCCTGAAACTGCTCCGATCCCTTTGCCGCAAAAAGAACACGGCAATCGTGTTCATCACCCATGACTTGGGAATCGCCGCCCAGATGTGCCACCGGGTGGCCGTCATGTATTCGGGCCGGATCGTGGAAACCGCGCCGACGCCGTCCATTTTCGAAACGCCAAAGCATCCCTACACCCAGGGGCTGCTGGCCGCAGTTCCCCGGCTGGGAAGCGGCAGGCGCCTTGTCAACATTCCCGGTATAATCCCCGATTTGGCCCATCCACCCTCCGGGTGCCGTTTCCACCCCCGATGCCCTCATGTCATGGCCTGCTGCAAAGCCTCCAAACCGCCTCAGCAACCGATCGGCGAGCAGCATCGGGTCGCATGTTTCCTTTATCCGCAAGCCGCTTCGAACACGGCGGCCGACCCTGCGCCACAACGATAAGGAGAACAACGGTGGCCAAGGCGATCATCGAATTGAACCGGGTTCAAACCCATTTCCCCCGCAAGCCGCGGTTTTTGAGACCGCCATTGGAATGGGTGCGCGCCGTGGACGGGGTCAGCCTGGATATTTTTGCCGGCGAGTGCCTGGGGCTGGCCGGAGAGTCGGGATGCGGCAAGTCCACGTTGGGACGCAGCATTTTGTGCATGGCACCGGTGGTTTCCGGATCGATCCGGCTCCACGGAAAGGAGATTCAACACCTCGACGAGGCGCAGCTTAGACCGCTTCGGCCCAAAATGCAGATGGTTTTCCAGGACCCGCGCGCTTCTCTGAATCCCAAAATGAAGGTTCTCCAAATTTTAGGCGAGGCGCTGTCCATCAGCCCCGGCTTTGATCCCAAGCGGGCCCAGGAGCGCGCCGCCGAACTGCTCCACACGGTGGACTTGCGGCCCGAGCATCTTTTCCGCTACCCGCACGAATTCAGCGGCGGGCAACAGCAGCGGATTTGCATTGCAAGGGCTTTGGCCACACAACCCGAATTCATCGTTTTCGACGAAGCGACAAGCGCCCTGGATGTCTCCGTTCAAGCCCAGGTCATCAACCTGATGGCGGACCTTCAGCAGCGGTTGAACCTGACCTACCTGTTTATCAGCCATGATCTGAGCATCATGGAGCAGGTTTGCCATCGCATTGCCATCATGTATGCTGGAAAAATCATGGAAGTGCAGCATGCCCAGGCGCTGTTCGGCTCGCCCCGCCATCCTTACACCAGGGTGTTGCGGGATGCGCTGCCCGTGGCAGACCCCAAACAGATCCATGAGCTGGCCACCCTGCCCGGTGAAGTGCCCAGCCTCGTACACCCGCCGCCCGGATGCCGTTTTCATCCCCGATGCACTTATGCCACCGACATATGCCGACGTGTCGAGCCGCGCATGAGCATTTTGGACGCCGGAAACCGGGTGCGGTGTCACCACCATGAACGGCTTTGGGCTGACGGAGAACTGAAAGCCAATACCCAACCCGGATCCATCGGAAAATAGGAATTTCATATGAATCGATTGCTCGGCATCGGCCTCTGCCAGTTGGATACGGACTCCGCCAACACTGGAAAAAACATGAAATCCCTCGGGACGCAAATCGGGCTCATGCTCGGCTACAGTCCCTGGATCCGATTGGTGTGCGCCCCCGAACTTTGTCTTCAGGGTCCTTTTCACATGGCGTCTGCCGCAGAACCCATCCCGGGGCCAATTTCTCAATTCTGTGCGGATCTTGCCCGAAAATATGGTGTCTATCTGATTCCGGGATCCCTTTATGAAAAAGATAACGATGCGATTTACAACACGGCGCCGGTGTTTGACCCGCAGGGCCAATTGATCGCGCGTTACCGAAAAATGTACCCCTGGCGACCCTAAGAAAAGGCTTGCTCGGGAAATGAAACCGTTGTTTTTGACGTGGCCGATGTGGGCCGTGTCGGTGTTTGTATCTGTTACGATCTCTGGTTTCCGGAAGTCACGCGTGATCTGGCGTTAAAAGGGGCGGAAATCATCCTCGTCCCCACCTTTACCGGAACCCAGGACCGTCGCCAAGAAATCATCCTGTGCCGCGCCGCCGCCATATCCAACCAATGTTATATCGCCAGTGTCAATGCATCGGGCAAGGGTTCCAAAGGGCAGAGCCTGCTCGTCGATCCGGAAGGAAACGTCATGCAAATGGCTGGAAGACAACCTGAGAACCTTTTGGCCATGCTGGATTTGAACCGGGTGGATCAAGTCCGGCGCTACGGCACCTGCGGCGTGTCCCGGCCGATCACCAGCTTCCTTCACGAATCCCACCGGTTTCCCCATCGGTCGCCCGAAACGAAGACACCGCTATCACGTAAATGGGGAAATAAGTTTTGATTTTTTCTTCTACCGAATTTCACCAAAGCGGCTTCACATTTTTATCGATAAGCTTGACTCGGATCCAAATAGGTGTATATACATGTAACCCGCCCCGGATAGGTCGTCCGGGGCACGACGGTGTGAAAAGACGCTTCGGACCGGTTGAGACGTCATGGCAGACAGGCCGAAAACCCTGGAGAGCGCAAGATGCAAGGAAATAGGACGCAGCTGCGCCTGCTACAATCTGCGCAGGGCAGCCCGCGCCATCACGCGGCTCTACGATGATTTCCTGAAACCCAGCGGCCTGAGAGCCACGCAATACTCGGTCCTCATGGCCGCTCACATCAGAGGCCCCGTCACATTGACGAAACTGGCCGATTTGACCGTAACGGAACGCACGACCCTCACGCGGAATCTGACCCTCCTCGAGAAGAAGGGCTTCCTCCGCATCGGCGTGGGAATCGACCGCAGGGAACGACGGGTGGCCATCACCGAACACGGCCGGGAGGCACTCATGGCCGCCATCCCCTTGTGGGAGCTGGCCCAGGCACAAATCGAAAAGGGACTCGGAAAAGATCGGATGGGGTGTTTTCTCCGCGACTTATCGGAAATCACCTCCCTGGCTCGAAACACCTAGACCTATTTTTTTGAACCAATGCGTGTATCTACACATAGATCGAGGAGGCAAGATGCTTTCTTCCAATTTTGAAAGTCCGCATGAGAGGCGAACGTCGGCCTCGCTCGGCGCGACAACCGAAGACAGAAAGGAGGTTCCCCCGATGGATGGAAAATCCGTTGTCAACCTGCCGCATCACATTCAGATGATGATGAAGGGCGCGATCCCGCCGCCCCCCATCGCGAACCTGATCGGCTTCAATCTCGTCTCGGCTGGTTCCGGCAAGGCGGTAATCGAGTTTGACGCGGGCGATCGCCATGCAAATCCCATGGGAACCCTGCATGGTGGCGTTCTCTGTGACATCGGCGACGCCGCCATGGGAATGGCCTACGCCAGCACACTGAACGAGGGTGAAAGTTTCACGACCCTTGAGCTCAAAATCAATTTCCTGAGGCCCGTGTGGAGAACCCGGCTTCGAGCGGAGGGAAGCGTCGCGAGCGGCGGAAAAACCGTCGGGCTCGCCGTGTGCGATATCTTCGATGAAAAGGGACGGCTCGTCGCCCGAGCGAGCAGCACCTGCATGACGCTGAGGGGCGAACAGGCAAATGACCGATAGGATGGAGGTCGCGCGATGAAAATGGATGCACGTGAAAAATCAGGGCAGGATGAGGCGACCGCGGTGAATCTGCCGCGTAGCGGCGGTGATCAGCAGATCTGCCTTGATCGATGCGGAGCTGGATCCGTACGGCACGCCCCTCTCCCAGAACCCGTGCGCTGGGTGCAACCTCTGCATGGCCGTCTGCCCGGTCGGGGCCATCCGCGCGGACGGCGCTTTCGATCTCATGGCCTGCATGACGCACGCCTACCGTGACAACTCGCGCGGTTTCCTGGATTGGATCGAGGCCATGATCTCCTCCGAGGACATGGCCGCCTATCGAAGCCGGTTCCGAGACTCCGAAACGGCCTCCCTCTGGCAGTCTCTCATGTACAAGATGGATTATAAATGCGGATACTGCATGGCGGTATGTCTCGCGGGTGACGATCCTGGGGCCGACTTTCGCGATGAGAAGCAGGCCTTTATCCGTAAAGTCTTCAGGCCTCTCAAAAAGAGGAAGGAGTCCGTTTACGTGGTGCCAGGATCGGAGGCCGAGTCGAGAGCATCGCAAACCCACCCGAAGGAAGTCCGCCGCGTGGGTCAAGGCTCTGCCCGGCAATCACAGCCCCTTAAAGAATAAGGAGCATGTTGAAGCAAACGTCAGCCGAACACGGCACCGCGAAACTGAAGTCCCAGCGGCTTCAAGGCGCCTCCGATCGCTTGGGGCGTTTCCCGGGCCAAGCTAAGCATTCATGAAGCATCGCGCCGGACCGATCTTCCTTATGGAGGATCTCTTTTCGGTTTGATTGACGGCTGGTGGTGCGAATGTCAGGATTCTCGCATTTAAAATCAGCTGCCGAAATTTCAATATGCCGAACCGAAACGCGTAACCCCTCCGCCTGACGAATATCCCCTACTCCGCCGCTGGTTTTCCGAGCCCAACGAAAAGAATCGTGTAAGTGCCGACGATGGCGCCGACGAACCCGCCTGCGATCACATCCCCCACGAAATGATAATCCATCAACAGCAGGCCGGCCCCCACGGCGATGGACGCCAGCACGCAAACCCACCGCCACCTCGGGTAGGCGATCCAGACGACGGAAGCGACCGCCAACGTCTCCGCCGTGTGACCGGAGGGAAAGCTCCTGTAGGCATTGCCGCCGTGAAAGGGGTGGAAGCCGTAGGCCCCATCCCGGATGAACGATGGGTTGTTGTTGATCCAGGTCTCCGGCCAGTAGCGGCCGAAGACGTACGCCAGGGTTTCCTTGAACTGCTCCGCGAGGATCAGGCTCAGGCAGGCCACCACCACCACCCGCTCCCACCGGGAAAACGGCCCCCAGACGCGCCGGGCCGTGAGGGCGGCGAGCACCACCGGCACCCATGCTTGCAGGGTGGCCGGCGGGGTTGTGAGCCACTTCAGGCGGGAATAATCGGCGAACCTCTGGTGGTGAACGTAGTAGGCGACCGGCCGGTCGATGAAGAAGTAGCAGAGAAGGACCAAGACCGCGCAAAGGAGCAAGGCGGCCAGCGTATTCCAGAGGCGTTGTCTGAGGTTCGGATCGTTGTTCACGACGGTCTCCTGGATGAAGCAGGCACTATGAAATGGGTCATGGCTCGCGAAAACAGGGTTTTCCGGTACCTGTCCCGACCGCCCGGCGAAGAGACGCGGGCTATCGGGCATCCTGCGAAGTAATTCATCGGTCCTCTACCTTCGAAAAAGATCGCCATCGCTCCACACGGCAGCGCGCATGCGAGACGAGGACCTCGCAGGAAGGCGTCGATAGGATCCAGGCCCGGCCCGGCCGCTATCGTTGGGTTTCTTGTCAGATGACGCCTTCGGATTCCAATTTCTTCAATTTCGACGGCCCGTACCCAAGGTAGTCCAAATAAATGTAGCCGTTGTCGTAACCCACCGGACGGCAGACCCACTTGGTGCGTGGCGGTGTCTCCGTGGATTTCCATTGCGATTGAGCGCAAATGATGGAACCGTAAACGGGGTCATCGACCGGCGAAAAAATGCCGCGGTCCAGCCAGTTCTCATCCCTCATCGTCTTCATCGGCGGAACGATTTCGGCAATGACCGGTGTGATGGGGGCGAGCCGGCCCGTCTTGGCGTACTCGATGGATTTCATCGTCAATTCGGTGCTGGTGTATTTGATGGTTTCCGCATTGATCAGGACCTGATATTTAAGCTGCATTTCTCTTTTCGTAAACGGAGCCAGGCTTTGCCAACCGTCGGCTCCCCATTCTTCGTACTTGCCCAGAATGTCCGCGAACGCTTTCCACATTTCGAGGCGCAGAGCGCCGCAAAATACGCCCCCGTCCTTGGTCGGGTAAAACCCGTAGAGCCACAGGCAGGTGTCCAGGTTGCCGAAGCGTTCGTTGATGACGCCCTGATCGGCATACCAGTGAAGCATGTAGTCATTCATGCGTTCGTATGCTTCGGGGGTGCAGATATCGAGCGCCTGGCCTTCGCCGCTGACCGAACGATGAAAGAGAGCGGACAGAATGCCGACGGCGCCGAAGGTTCCGGAAACCGACCAGGCGATCCAGGGCCCGGCCTTTGTCGAGGTGGCGTAGGGCATCTCCGCCAGAGTTTTCCCTTCCGGCAACACCTCACCGGTCGTGTACTGGACCGCGGAGCGGGCCTGGGAGACATTGTCGTAATCATACTGACGGCGTTTGCTTTCAGGGCCGAACTGGCCGTAGGCGGTAATGGAAGTAAAAATCAAACCCGGATTGATGTTGCTGAGCGCATCGTAGCCGATTCCCCATTTTTTCATCTGCCCGGCGGGAAAGGTTTCGATCAACACATCGGCGTGGCCGGCAAGTGTTCTGAGAATTTCCCGCCCTGCTTCTTTTTCCAGGTTAAGGGTGATGTGATACTTGTTTCGCCCTTCCTGGAGGTAAGCCATTCCCGTTCCTTTATGCAAAAATCCCTCGGGGGAATACGACCGGGCGATGTCTCCCCCGGGCCGTTCGATGCGAATGGTCTTGGCGCCCAATTCCGCCAGGAGCGAACTGCAATAACAGCCTGCCATGCTGCGTGAGCTGAGATCCAGTACGACGATATCGTCCAACGCCTCCGGCTTTTCAAAAGATTTCCCCGGATCATCCAACGCCCGGACACGATCCGCCCAGTCTGCCCAATTGGGTCTTTTTTGTTCGCTCATCGCATCACCTCCTGATGATGACGCCGGATACCTTATCCCAGTCCGGCGGCGGACGGCGTCCGATCATATCTTTCCATCTGCCGACGGTGCCATCGGTATAGAGTTCATTGATTTGCGATTCCGACCTGCAAAGTATTTTCTTCAAAATGAAATCGTTGTCGAAACCGACCGGCCGCGTCGTCCATTTTATCTTGGGTGGCGTTTTGGACATCATCACCGGAAATTCGTGATCGGGATAGTTCCCCATCATGGGGTCGTCGACCTCCTTGACGAAATCGCGGGCGCGGCGGTGAGAATCCTCGTGCATATCTTTGGCGTTATGCAGGCGGGTCGCGGCAAAGCCGTGCGTTTTCCCCAGTTCTTCAATTTCGGCGGCCTTTTTGGTCCTTGCCCATTCGGCGATGATTTTCAGGATGGAAATTGCATTGGGCGTTTTTAATCGTTCGGCATGCTCTTTGAAACGCGGATCGTCTGCGATCGCCGGTTTGCCCATGGCTTCGCAAAGTCCGAGAAATTCATCCGGGGCCGGAGCGGCAATGGCGGCAAGCAGATGATCTTTGCACAGAAACGTATCCGCCGGACAGATGCATTGATCACGATTGCCGGCAGGCTCCACCCCTTTGCCCGAGATCTGCTGATATGGCCAGACCCAGCCCATCGCGCGCATGATGTTTTCACATTGGGACATTTCGATAAACTGTCCCTTGCCGGTCCTGCGGCGGTGGTGCAGCGCGGCAAGCACGGCCACCTCACCCATCAGACCGCCGTAGTAGTCACAAATCCAGATGGATTGCTTCAAGGGCGGGCGATCGGCAAAGCTGGACATCCAGGCATAGCCGGAAAGGGCCTGGGCCGCGCCGTCATTGGACGGGCGGTTTTGTTCCGCGTAAAGCCCCCACTGGCCAAACCCATTTTTTTCGATGTAGATGATCCCGGGATTGATTTCTTTGATCTGTTCGTAATCGATATTCCATCGCTTGGTAACTCCGGGACGCAAATTGAATTCGATGATATCGGACTTCGCGGCCAGGTCCCTGAAAATCTGCTGGCCTTTGCTTCCATGCAGGTCGAGGGCCATGTAATATTTGTTGGGATTGATATGCATGAACATCGGCGATTGATCCCTGTAAAACCAGCCAAAGGGGCTCAGGGATCGCGTCACATCGCCCAAGGGCGGCAATTCGATCTTGATGACTTCCGCACCCATTTCGGCCAGAAATGACGGTCCCGATGGCCCGAAAAGCAACGTGCACACCTCCAACACACGGATACCTTTCAGGGGCCCTGGTCTGTTGAACTTGTTTTTTACGTAATCCTTGAATGGTTCCGACATATCCCCTCCTTGCTGTTTTTCATTTGAAGCGGAAACAGCCCCCATTTCGGGATATCGCGTTTTCGATCGCCTATCGATTGGTTGCGGATCGGAGTCGGCTTTATTGTATTTGCGGATCGGTCCGGACTGTGGCCGCCGGGATGTTTTCAGGATGACTGGCTCTGGAATCAACCCTACCCTTCCCGACCCGGATTGATCAACCGATATTTTCGGGGAGTTTCCCGGTTCGGATTGGTCTGGGCCTTGAGATGCCGATCCAATGGTCCCGAGCTTCTTCCAGTGCTTCACATACCCAAACCCGCCATCCCGGCACCCCGCCCTTCGTGGCGCTTTCCTCAAAATACCGTGAACTTCCCGGCGCCGAGCCTGATCCGGATCTGCGAAAAGGCGTTCTTGGGGACCCTTACCGCTCCCAGACAGTCCGAACAGAGGCCCTCGGATCATGGCGGTGCGGCGATTCGCCTGTTGACGCAGAAACAATAATTTAATATAAATTCGAATTGTTACGCTGATGTGTGGGGATTTATGCCAGCCCGAAACAAAATCGGCGTCTCACCGGGGCAACGCTTCCCACGATGCTTTTCTCTGCCGGCATCGCGGGGTCCTGACACATCGTTACTGGAATGAGGAAACCCATGGGATACACGGAACTCACACTGGCGCTGCCCACGGATTATGGGGAGGAAGAGCTGAGGCGCGGCATCGCGAATAAGCTCGCCATCCAGACGTTTTCCTACCAGATCGATAACAAAAGCCTGGATGCGCGGGAAAAAAACGACATCCACTGGCAGCTCCGGATCGGTGTCCTATCCGCGGAAATCCCTTCGGGGACACTCCCGGAACCCCCGAAGCTGGCGATTCCATACCGGAAACGAACCGGGCACATCCTCGTTGTCGGAAGCGGTCCGGCCGGCTTCTTTTCCGCGCTGGTCCTTCAGAAGGCCGGTTTTCGCACGACCCTGATCGAAAGAGGTTCCGAAGTCGGCAAACGGGCCTCGGCAATCCAGGCATTCGAGCGAACCGGCATCTTCAACCCGATCACCAATTACGCCTTCGGCGAAGGCGGCGCCGGGACGTTTTCGGACGGGAAACTCACATCCCGGAGCAAGCGCATTGCCCTTGAAAAAGCCTTCATCCTCGATAGCTACATCCGCGCCGGTGCTCCGGAAGAAATCGGCTACATGGCGCACCCCCATCTCGGGACCGATCACCTGAAACGCATCGTCCGGAACCTGCGAAATGAGCTCTTGGACATCGGCGGGGTCATCCTCTTTGAAACCTTCCTGGAAGACCTGAGAGCCCGGAACGGAACCGTCACCGCGGCCGTGACGAGCGCAGGGGAGATCGAGGCCGATGCCGTGGTCGTTGCCCCGGGCCACTCCGCCCACGAAACCTATCGGATGCTGATTCGGCGGGGCGTAAAATTCCAAACAAAGAATTTTGCCATCGGCAGCCGGGTGGAGCACCCCCAGGAGATCATCAACCTCGCCCAGTGGGGGCGGAAATATCTTCCGAACGTCAAGGCGGCGGAATACCGCTTGACCTCCAGGGGTGCGCACCACCTGCCGGTTTACACGTTTTGCATGTGTCCCGGCGGCGTGATCGTCCCGGCGGCGGCCTACCCGGAGACCAATATCGTCAACGGCATGAGCCGCTATCGGCGGGATGAAAAATTTGCCAATGCCGCATGTGTCGCCGGCGTGAGTCCGGAAGATCTCCTGGGAAGAGACGTCACGCCCCTGGAGGCGCTTTCCTGGCTCGGCGGCCTCGAAGAAAAATTTTACCGGTTCTCAAGTGGCTTCCGGGCCCCAAGCTGCCGGATTCGCAATTTCATCGACCGGAAAGAATCCTCCGATGTCTTCGAATCGAGCTATCCCCTGGGTCTGAAGCCCGCGGCCCTGTGGGAGCTGCTGCCCGTACGCGTAAGCGATGCCTTGCGGGAAGGGCTCAAGGATTTCAACCGGAAAATCAAGGGATTCGATACCGGCAACATGCTGGGGCTGGAAAGCAAGACCTCCTCCCCGATCCAGGTCCAGCGGGGGGCCGGCGGCCTTTTAAACGGCTTTTCAAATCTTTACATGGCGGGCGAGGGCAGCGGGCATTCCGGCGGCATCGTCTCCAGCGGTGCGGATGGCATCAAAACCGCGATGCACATCATCGAATCCATGGATCGGTAGTCACGGCAATTCGCCGCCCGTGCCGAATGGTGAGAGGGCTTCTCGCATCACTTATTTTTTGCGTTCAATCGCTTTTGGATTTCTTTCGACGTCTGGGTGATCGACAACCCCCCAAGCCCCGTGCAGCGCAACGCCGAAGGGATCGCCCTGCCCACCGCGTCCATGGCGAGGATCACTTCATCCAGGGGAATCACCGGGTCGTATCCGGCAAGCGCCATGTTGGCACAGGCCAGGGCATTGCTTGCGGCCATCACGTTTTTCCCGAGGCAGGGGGCCTCCACCCGGCCGGCGACCGGATCGCAGACCATGCCGAGAATGTTCTGGAGGGCCA
>JBJKPT010000248.1:0-12932 GCA_046706045.1 Desulfobacterales bacterium | reverse complement strand
ATCATCGTGCCGCCCACGGAGAAACTGGGCCGCACGATGATGGGATAGCCGATGGCGGCGGCGACCTCATGGGCCTCGTCCATGTTGTGGGCGAATCCACTGGCCGGAATTCGAAGCCCGATGCGTTTCATCGCGTCCCGGAACAATTCCCGGTCCTCGGCCTTCCGGATGGCCTCGGTGGTGGCACCGATCATCTCCACGCCGTATTGATCGAGAACCCCCATTCGGGCCACCTCGATGGCGGTGTTGAGCCCCGTCTGACCGCCGAGGGTCGGCAGGAGCGCGTCGGGTCGTTCCCGCGCGATGATCCGGGCCACGGTATCGGGGGTGACGGGCTCGATGTAGGTCCGATCGGCCATGTCCGGATCGGTCATGATGGTGGCCGGGTTGGAGTTGACCAGAACGACCTCGTAGCCTTCCTCCATCAACGCCTTGCAGGCCTGGGTGCCGGAATAATCGAATTCGCAGGCCTGGCTGATGATGATGGGGCCGGCACCGATGATCAGGATCTTCTGGATGTCTGTGCGTTTTGGCATGGGGGCGGAGCCTTGGGTTGCCGTATCAGGGTTGTCGAATGGGTGCGCTGACCGTGAAAGACCCGCTGCGGTTATTGCCGTTCGCCCATCGATCGGCGGAAGTTGTCAAACAGGTATCGGGCGTCGTGCGGACCGGGGGATGCCTCGGGATGGTACTGCACGGCAAAGAGCGGGAGCTTCCGGTGCCGAAACCCTTCCAGGGTGTTGTCGTTCAAGTTGACGTGGGTGATTTCCACGTCCTCGTGGGCAAGGCTTGCGAGATCGACCACGAAACCGTGATTCTGGCTGGTGATTTCGATGCGCCCGGTCTGGAGGTTCTTCACGGGCTGGTTGGCGCCCCGGTGCCCGAACTTGAGCTTGTAGGTACGCCCCCCGAGGGCAAGCCCCAGGAGCTGGTGGCCGAGGCAGATACCGAATATCGGCCGCCAGCCGATGAGCTCACGGATCGTGGCGACGGCATAGGCCACCGGCTCGGGATCGCCCGGACCGTTGGAAAGAAAGATGCCGTCGGGGCTCATGGCCCGGATGGCGGCAGCCCCCGTATCGCTCGGAACGACCACCACTTCGAAGCCTTCGGCCTCCAGGCACCGGAGGATGTTGTACTTGATGCCGTAATCAAAGGCGACCACGGAGGGACGCGCACCCCGGTGCCGCCAGATCGTGGCGTCGAGCATCGGCCGGGCCGAGTCGAAATAGGTGATGCGATCGTTTGCCCAACGAAAGGGAGCGGCGGTGGTCACCCGGCGGGTGAGGTCCTGGCCCACCATGCTGGGAAGTGCCCGGGCCTTTTCGATCGCGGCCGCCGGCGATGGATCCATGGTGGAAATAAAGGCCCGCATGGCGCCGGCGTTTCGGATGTGCAGGGTGAGGGCCCGGGTATCCAGGGCCTCGATGCCCATGACCCCCTGCTCCCCATGATACTCGGCCAGGCCGCGATGGGCGCGGTGATTGCTGAAGTTGGGCTGGTATTCCTTGATGATGAAGGCCGCCACCTGAATCCGGCGGGATTCGACATCGGCGGCGTTCACGCCGTAATTTCCGATCAGCGGATAGGTCATGGTGACCATCTGCCCGCAATAGGACGGATCGGTCAGGACTTCCTGGTAACCGGACATGCTGGTATTGAACACCACCTCCCCGCCGGCCTCGCCCGGACCGGTGAAACTTTGGCAGGAAAACGTCCTGCCGTCTTCAAGGGCCAGCAATGCTTTCATGAACGCTCTTCTTCAAGCCGCCCCTGGCATCCAGGCAGCCGGAAATGGTTGCGGGGGATTCGGGCGGGAGTCCGTCCTTCCGATAAAAGCCCGCCGTTGCCGACGCACCGGCGGGCCGATTCGGGATTGGTCTTTAACATGTTATGTCCGTGGACGCAAAGGGTCCTGCGGGAGAGTGGGCACGATACCGATCCCCGGCGTTTGCCGGGGTGGCGGAAAAACCCAACACCGGATGGGGGTGATCCAAATCGAGATCGGGATCGTCATCGAATTTTTAAGGATACGTCATTCGATTTCGACCCCGATAGCGATTTCGAAGCCACCTCACTCGATCGGCGCGTTTTCCACGAGGTTCCACACCCCGCAGGGACAGGCCCCGGCGCAAAAACCGCATCCGATGCACCGGTCCGGGTCGACCACGTAGGTGTAGCCGTCCATGCCGCCCTCGGTCCGCGAGATGGCCGCCTGGGGGCAGATGGCCACGCAGATGCCGCAATCGCGGCAGGCCCCGCACGAGGAACACTGGTTGCCGCAGCTTGCGAGATCGTCAAACCGGATGATCCGCGGGTCGAAATATTCCACCGATACCCGGGCGATGTCGATCATCGGACGGAGGCTTTCGGCCGGACGCCGGCCGGAAAAGACGTCGCCGATCACGGCCGCGGCCCTGCGGCCCGCGCCGATGGCATCGGTCAGAAGGCCGGGGCGCACGGCATCGCCGATCGCGAATACCTTGGGATCGGTGGTGCGGCCGTGCGCATCGACCACGACAACCCCGCGTTCCACGGCGACGCGTTCCGGCAAAAAATCGATCTCCGGCGCTTCACCGATGGCGACGATCACCGTGTCGGCGGGGATGAGTTCCCCGGTGTTGAGCACCACGCCCTTGGGCGTGATTTCCCGAGTGAAGCACGGCCATTGGAAGGTGGCGCCGACGGCTTCGGCCGCGGCCCGCTCCTTTCCAAAGGAGGCCGGTTGCTGGACGTCGATCAGCAGGATCCCTTCGGCACCGCAGCGGTGCGCTTCGGTGGCCGCATCGCAGCCCACGTTGCCCGCGCCGATGATGACCACCCGTTTTCCCACGGCGGCCGTACCGGCCTTGGCTTCGCGCAAAAAGGTCAGGGCCGGGATCAACCGCTTGTTGCCCGGCACCGGCAGGGACCGCGGTTTCTGGGCGCCGACGGCGACGACCACGAATTCGTGGTCCGCGCACAGCTGCTCGAATTCCTCCCGGCCCAGACGCTGTTGCAGGTGAACGTGGGGAATCACTTTGCGGATGCGGTCCAGCTCGGTCTCCACCACCTCATCGGGAATCCGGCTTCCCGGGATGGCCGCGGTGATCTTTCCGCCCAGTTCCGGGGCCGTATCAAAGACCGTGGCCCGGTGCCCTTTCTGCCGAAGCTGCCAGGCCACGGAAATGCCGGCCGGCCCGCCGCCGATGACGGCCACCGAATGCCCGGATTCGGGTGGCAGTTCCGGAAGTCCGGCCTTGAGGCTGGCCCTGCCGATGGCCGTGGTGTCCACCGGAACCATCGTCGCCGATTGGCGGGTGCACGAGGCCATGCACAGGTTCGGGCAGAGGTAGCCGCAGACCGTGGCCGGAAACGGGGTGTAGGCGAGGGCGAGATCCACGGCCTCGTCCATCCGGCCGTCCCGGATCAACCGCCAGCGCTCGTGCACCGGAATGCCCGTAGGGCAGCTCGCCTCGCAGGGCGCGGCATAGACCCGGTGCTCCCAGACCGGAACAAAGCGCCTGAGATCACCGGTTGGGATGAGGGCAATGGGACTTCGGTCCAGCTGGGTCAGATCGCCGATCAGTCCGCCCGCCCCGAGTTCCCGGTTCCAGACATCGGTGTGAAACTCGGCCATGGAGCGGCGCTTGCGCCCGGCCTTGTCAAGGACGCCGCGGGCGACAAGCATTTGCCATTGATTCGGATCGTTCAGCTCGTTGAGAAGTTCTTCGCGGCCGATGGTTGCAAGAAACGGTGCCATGTGGGTCGAAAGCCACTGCCAGTCCGCCTCGCCGATGGGAATGATCCTGGCATCGGCATGGCTGTAGCCCTGGTGGGGGCCCCGGAAAAAGACCTTGCCGCCGACCATGCCGACAAAGGGCCGATAGCCCAGGATGTTCTGGGGGTTCTGGGGCCCCACCCCACAGATCACGGCGATGCCGCCGGCCATGAACTCGCCGAAATAATCGCCCACGGCGCCCAGGACCCAGAGTTCCGGCGGGGCGAACCGGGGGTTGTGTTTGGTCATGGTCATGCCCCGGGCGCCGATGTTGCCGGCCACGAAAATCTTGCCCTGGGCCATGGCGTTCGCCACCCCGTTGCCGGCGTTGCCGAGGACCGTGATCTCCGCGCCGGCGTTCAACCACCCCACGTCGTCGGAAGACGGCCCCCGGACCGTGATGAAGGTCCCCGGAAACCCCATGGAACCGAGACGCTGGCCCGCCGGGCCTTCCACCGTGACCCGGATCGGCCGGTGGTCCTCGTTCCACAGGCGCCCGCCGAGGCCGTGTTGACCGAAAGCCTTGATGGTGAGATCGGTGAACCCCTGTTTGACCATGCGCTGGATGCGTTCTTCCAGGATCCGGGACTCGAGCCGGATCCCCAGCTCCCTTCCCTGAATGATGGCCGATTGTTGGTCGTTCATGATGCGCTCCATCCCGTCGGCAGATCCCGCCGCCGCTGCCGCGGATCTAAACCACGTAATTGATCTTCAACCGCTCGGCAACGGCCCGATCGTCGATCCCGAGGGCGTCGGACATGCCGATGGGCAGCGAGGTGGAGCGGCCCAGCGGGGCGACGATCTTTTTGAGCTCCGTGTCGAAACTGAGAAAAATGTCCACCACCCGCTCGGCCACCTGATCCACGTCCAAGCGCCGGTAAAGCCGCGGGTCCTGGGAGGTGATCCCCTTGGGGCAGTTGCCGATGTTGCAGATGTTGCACCGGTCCGATTCGGACCCGAGGCAGCCCGCGGCCGCCTGCATCATGTACTTTCCGGTCTGAACCCCGCTCGCCCCCAGCATGATGAGGGCCGCGGCGTTCGCCGCGAGGTTTCCGGTCTTGCCGATCCCGCCGCCGGCAAAGATGGGCAGCTCGTTCTGACGGCCCTGTCGGACGAGATCGAGGTAGCAGTCGCGGACGTTGCTGGCGATGGGGTGCCCCATGTGGTCCATGCTGATGTTGTAGGCCGCCCCCGTGCCGCCGTCTTCGCCGTCGATGGCAAGCCCCCCGGCATAGGGGTTCCGGACGAGGTTGTTCAAGACCGCGCCGGCGGTCGAAGTACCGGAAATTTTGGGATAGACCGGCACCCGGAAGCCCCAGACCATGTACATGGACTGGATCATCTTGGCCACGGCTTCTTCGATGGAGTACTTGGTCTGATGGGTGGGCGGGCTGGGGAGGTTGATGCCCGTGGGCACCCCGCGGATCGCGGCGATCAACTTGTTGACCTTGTACCACATGAGAAGCCCCCCGTCGCCGGGCTTGGCCCCCTGGCCGTATTTGATCTCCACCGCGCAGGGGTCTTCCTTCATTTCGGGAAGCGCGTGGATGATCTCGTCCCAGCCGAAGTAGCCGCTGGCGATCTGAAGGATCACGTACTGGATGAAGCGGCTTCGCAACAGCCGCGGGGGGCATCCGCCCTCGCCCGTGGAGATGCGCACCGGCATCCCCAATTCCTCGTTCAGGTAGGTCACCCCGAGCTGCAGCCCTTCCCACATGTTGGGCGAAAGGGCCCCGAAAGACATTCCGCCGATGATCAGCGGGTATATTTCGCGCACCGGCGGCATCCAGCCGTGGTCCCGGTTGAATTTCAGGGTCTCTTCCGGCGGCAGCACACGGCCCAAAAGGGTGCGCAGCTCGAACTCGTGACGAGCGGCATCCAGGGCCGGGTCGGTCAGCATGGAAATCCGGGTGAACTTGATCCGGTCCAGCACTCCGCCGACGACATTTCGACGGCCGCCCCGACGCCGGGGCTGCCCCCCGTGGTTGACATGAAACCGGAGTTTGTCGCCTTCGTCGCCGCGAGCCGGCATGATGGCGTCGTTGGGGCAGACGGCGGTGCACATGGCGCAGCCCACACACCGGTAGGCCGGGTCGGTCTTTTGCCGGATGCCGTGGTAGACGTCAAAACCGGTTTCCGGTTTGGTGGAGAAATCAAGGGCCACGCGGAGACGGCGTTTGCGAAACACCCCCAGTTCGATGGCATTGACCGGACAGACCGCGGTGCAACTGCCGCAGAGCGTGCACTTTTCCTTGCTCCAGAGGATCTGCCAGGGCAGATCCTTGATGCTCAGTGTGGAAGGGGCAATGGGTCGGTTTGACGGCATATCCTGACCTCCTGACGATCCGGACCCACGATGACGGTGTCCAGGTGCATCGGTTGGAAATCCTTGCTCTTGTCACGGTGGGGGATGGCGGCATCCAGGCCGCAAATCTCCGAGGCGAAGGCGTAGCGCCCGGGCCGGCCGCCGGCAACACCGGGTCTGAGTTTCTTGCGGTCCTGAACCATGAACAGGGAATGGTCCACCAGCGAGCCCATGACGCAGTTGGGGCCGTCGATGATCAGCCGGCGGCAGGATTGTTTGAGCAGCTTGAGAAATCCCGCGTTGGGGTGGCGCTCGATGTCCTCGTCCTGCAGGGGGGTGATGATGTGCTTGAACGTATCCAGCCCGAGGCCGAGCTGGTTCACCGTGTAATGAAGGATGTGGGTGAAGACCTCCGAGTCGGACTGGTACCCCGTATAGCCGGCGATCCCCCGGGACATGAGGTAATCCGGGAGGGGGATGAAGGCCGTGTTTTCACCGTTGGTCATGGTGGAAAAGCCTTCGATGAAAAACGGATGACAGGCGTAGAGGTTGATGGCGTAATTGGTGTTCTGCCGCCCCTGGGCCATGATCACCCGCGCGTAGAGTTCCTTGCGATCCAGCTTCAGGTGCCGGGCCACGGCCATGGGCTCTCCGATCTCCTTGATCATGATGACATCGGGCCAGAAACTGAAGACCATCATGTCCCCGGATTCCTCACCCATCTGCCTCAGCTTCAACCGGATGCCGAGAAGCCGTGAAAGCTTGACGGCCTGGGAGAGATCGTCCCATTCCTCGGGGTATTCGTACGCCCGTACGAGATACATGTCGCGCTTGGGGACCCCGGGCGGCGGGATTTTGGGCACCTTGAGGGTCACCCGGAACTTGGTGATGAACCCGATGTCCATCATGAAACGGTCCAGGCGCTTCAACCCCTCGTCGGTGAAAATCCCCGAGAGGATCGGCGCATCCTTCATCTCGTCGAAGGGACCGGACAGATCCCGGAGAAACAGCCCCACACCGGAGCCGTCATGCCCCTCGCGCATGACGTCCAGGGCTTCCATGGCCACCATGGGAGACAAGGGGTCCTGGCTGGTGACGGCAAACAGACGACACATACGCTGCTCCTTACGAAACGAAGGGAACCGGCGCCGGGGCCGGTTTCGAAATGGTGCGCCCATCCGAGGACGAGCGCCATTTATGGCAGGGGTCCACATGGCCGAAGACGGCGCGGGGGAACCCGCTGGTTCTTCGGCGCCCAAACGAACCGGCGGCGGAAACCGATATCGATACCCCCATATCGATACCGTCCGCCGCCGATAGTGGGAGGACCCGGCCGTGGCCCCGCTGAGGCCGGCCAGATGATCCCTTACGTTAGAGCAAATTGCATGCCGTTAACCGGCAATGGGATTCCTTTCGGAAGGTTAGGCGGCATTCCGCCGATCGACGGTCCGCGAGAAACGCGTGGGTACCGACACAAATGAAATGTTTTCCCCCAATTAATTTCATTTTTGTATTTCCCGCGTCCAAGCCTTCCGGCCCGAGCGGGAGGTATCCGGGCCACATCCCATTTGCGTCCGGTTGTGAAATCCGATTTCCACCTTACGGGCCGAGCCCCGGCTTGACACGGGGTTGCAGTATTTTCTACACTTTTTGGGCGGATGCCGAAAACGGCAGCCGGTCATTCACCGGTGTCGGACGAAACGATCCGGATCATTCGAACGCCAAAGGGCATGCTCCGGATCGGCGCAAGACCTTATGGACGACGTTTCGACGGACACCTCGACGGAGCCCCTTTCGCCCCTGGAACCATTCCTATGCCGATTCGACCGCAACGGACCGCGGCCCTCGCCGCAGACGCCGAACGCCGCTGGGACGAATACCATGAGCGCGCGATGGCCGGAAATTTCCCGGTGCCGACGGCACCCGATGCGGTCGCAGCCCTTCGAACGGCGTTTTCGTTCTCGGATTTCGTCTACCGCACCGCCCTGCGATACCCGGTCCTGGTCGGGGAGCTCATCGAGAGCGACGCCCTTCTCAACACCTGCGGCAAGGCCCTCGCGAACCGGGTGGCGGGCGAGCTTTCTGCCGAGGCCACCGAAACCGGGCTCATCGCCGCCCTGCGACGGATCCGGAATCGGGAAATGCTCGGCATCGCCGTGCGGGACCTTTCGGGCCGGGCCGATCTCGAGGCGACCCTTTCCGATCTCTCCGGGCTGGCCGATGCCGCCATCGCCGGAGCCCTCGCGGCACTGTATCGGGAGCATTGCGACCGATTCGGCACGCCGATGACCGCAAACGGAACCGCCCAGGGGCTGGTGATCGTGGCCATGGGCAAGCTCGGCGCCGGCGAGTTGAACTTTTCCTCGGACGTGGACCTGGTCTTCGCCTATCCGGAAACCGGAAACACCGATACCGGTGCCCTCTCCTGCGATGAATTCTTCACCCGGCTCTGCCGCCGGCTGATCCATGCCCTTTCCGTCACCACCGGGGACGGATTCGCCTTTCGGGTGGACGCCCGCCTCAGGCCCTACGGCGATGCCGGCCCGCTGGCCATGCCCTTTGACCTCTTGGAAGATTATTACCAGCTCCAGGGCCGGGAATGGGAGCGATACGCCTGGATCAAGGCCCGGGTGGCCGCCGGTGACCGAAAGGCCGGCAAACAGCTGATGGAACGGCTGAAACCCTTTGTCTACCGCCGGTATCTCGATTTCGGGGTCTTTTCTTCGCTCAGGGACATGAAGTCGAAAATCGAGGCCGAAGTCCGCCGAAAGGGCTACCGGCACAACATCAAACTCGGGGCGGGCGGCATCCGTGAGATCGAATTCTTCGGTCAGGTCTTTCAACTGCTCCGGGGCGGGGTGGTCCCGCGGCTCCAGGATCCGCGCATCCGCACCATCCTGAAGGCGCTGGCCGAAGAGGGGCTGATCCCCCCGGCGGTCGCCCGCCGCCTGGATGCGGCTTACGTGTTTTTGCGCCACACCGAAAACCGGCTCCAGGCCATGGCCGATCAGCAGACCCATGACCTGCCCACGGCCGATCTGCCGAGGGCGCGGTTGGCCGCGGCCATGGGGTTCTCCGGCTGGGAAGAATTCTCGAGGGCGCTCACCGACCACCGAAACGCCGTCTCCGACCATTTCGGGGGCCTGCTTTCGGCCGGTGAAAGCGAGGGGAAAAACAAAAACCTGCCTTCCGCGGCCCGACACCTCCGGACCTTGTGGGACGGTACGGCCAATCATGACGACACCGTGGCGGCCCTGGCGGAACTCGGGTTCGCATCGCCTCCGGCCGTGGCCCGGTTGCTGCTTCAGTTTTCCGAAACTTCTTCCATCCGCACCTTGAGCGGCGACGGAAAGGCACGGCTCGGCCGGCTGATGCCGCTGCTTCTCACCGATATCGCGGATCGGGACAAAGCCGGCGCCGCCAATTCCCCGATCCACCACATCCACATCGCGATACAGCACCGCATCACCTACCAGGCCCTGTTGATCGAAAACCCGTCGGCCAGGATTCGCCTGGTGCAACTGGTGGCCGCGAGCCCCTGGATCGCCGCCTTTCTCAGCCAGCACCCGGTGTTGCTCGACGAACTGCTGGATCCGCGCACCCTCTACCGGCCGCCGACCCGGACCGAACTTTCCACGGAGATAAAAAAACGGCTCAAAGCCGCGGTTGCCGACGATTTCGAACAGCAGATCGAGGCCCTGTGCATCTTCAGGCAGGTGAACACGCTGAGGGTGGCCGCGGCCGACATCACCGGCAATCTGCCGCTCATGCGCACCAGCGATCATTTGACCGACATCGCCGAAGTCGTGATCGAGGCGGTGGTCGCCCTTGCCTGGGCCCATCTCGTCACCCGTTACGGCATGCCCGAACGCCGGCTGAACGACCGCGTGCCGGAGCGGGGCTTTGCCGTCGTGGCCTACGGAAAGCTTGGCGGCATCGAATTGGGCTACGGATCGGACCTCGACCTGGTGTTTCTCCATGCCGGCACCCCGGGCAGCACCCGCGGCGCGGCAAACCATCCCATCGACAACGACCAGTTCTATGCCCGGCTGGGGCAGCGGATCATCCATACCCTGACGGCCCATACCCGGGCCGGCCGGCTCTACGAGGTCGACATGCGGCTGCGGCCGAGCGGCAGCAAGGGCATCCTCGTCAGCCACATCGAGGCCTTCCGACGTTACCAGGCCGAAGAGGCCTGGACCTGGGAGCATCAGGCCCTGGTGCGGTCCCGGGCCATCGCCGGGGATCCACTCCTGCGGGATCGTTTCGAAGCGATCCGAAGGGAAATCATCTGCCGCCGCCGAGGCGACGCGCCCCTGGGTTCCGAGGTGGCCGACATGCGCCAACGCATGCGTAAGGAAGATCGCCGGCTGCCGGCGGATGTCTTTGACCTCAAACAGGGCATCGGCGGCATGGTGGACATCGAGTTTCTCGTCCAGTACCTCGTGCTGCGGCATGCGGCCGATTATCCGGAACTTGCCCGGTGGTCGGACAACGTGCGCCAATTGGAAGCCCTCACCGGAAGCGGCATCCTGGACAACCGCCTGGCACACCAGTTGCGAAACGCCTACCTGACCTACCGGGTGACCGCCCACCGGCTGAGCCTCCAGAATCAACCTGCAACGGTGCCGGCAACACGATTTTCTTCCCAGCGCGAGGCGGTTTCGGCGATCTGGGCGTCCTTCATCCCAGAAACGATATCTTGACAACACCGGAGCGCTTCGCGTATTCATTGAGCCATTGGCGAATGCGTCTTCGGGCTCCAAGGATCGGAGGCCCGGCATGTTCAAATTCACATCGATCACCCAGGAAAACTTCCGAAAAGTTTTCCTGATCAATTTTACCCTCTCCTGTCTGATCCCCCTGCTCATCATTCTCTATCTGATCTATCAGCATACCATTCCGGTCCTGACCGAAACCCAGATCACCCGCCTGACCGGCGTCTACGACCTGGGCATCATCGGCATTTTTGCCATCCAGGTCTTCGGGTTCTTCCTGCTCTGGAGGTGGACCGGGTTTCTGGAGCGGCTGACCGCCGAACTGGCGACCCTTTCCCGGGAGCGATTGGGCGATGCCGGCGATCTCGCCGAAGAAGCGGGAAACGAATTGATCAAGCTCGGCACCCTGTTCCGGCGAATGGGCGACGAGTTGCAGCGCAAGATCATGGAAGCCAATGAAACCACCACGAAGATGAAACAGCTCACCCAGAAACTTTCCATCCTCGCCAGCACCGATGAGCTGACCGGCCTCTTCAACCGCCGCTGGTTCCATCAGAAACTCGAGGAAGTCTCTCGGCGCGCAACCGAATTGCGGCGGCCGGCATGGCTGATCCGATTCGAAATCAACGGGTTTCACAATTTCAGCGACAAGGTCGGAGACACCGTGCTGCGCCAGGTGGGTCTGCTCGTCAAGGACCGGCTGCCGAACTATGCCACCCCTTTTCGCATCGGCCGCAACGAATTCGCCCTCATCGTCTCGGAAACCGACGGCAAAACCACGGCAAGCCTCACCCATGAGCTGGCCATGCGGATCAAGGGGCACGATTTCCTCGACACGGCGGGCGCTCCCCTCGGGGAGGTGAGCATTTCCTGCGGCATCGCCGGCTACCGCACCGACGAGAAGGTCCTGTTCGAAGATGCCGGAAAGGCGATGCTGAACGCCATGCGGATGAAACGGCCCATCGGGGTGGCCACGGCGACGTGAGGGTCACGTCAGGCTTCGGGCCGCCAGGCGCAGCAAATCGATCAGGTGGCTCGGATAGATGCCGATGCCCACGATGGCGACCATCATCGCCACGGCCAGGGCCTTTACCGGCATCGGGACGAAAAGGACGGGATCGACGTTTTCGTCCGGCTCCCGCAGGTAGGCGGCTTTCACCACCTGCAGGTAGTAATAGAGCGAAATGACGACATTGATCATGGCGATGAGCACGAGCACGAAATAACCCTTGTGCATGGCGGCGAGAAATAGAAGCAGCTTCCCGGTAAACCCGATGGTGGGCGGAAGGCCCGCCAGGCCGAAAAGCGCCACCATCAGGGCCAGTGCCAGGATCGGGGCCCGGCGGTGGAGGCCGGCCAGATCGGTGAGGGACGGGTTTCGCCCGTCGGCGGCCACGGCGACCACCACCAGAAAACAGGTGAACTTCATCAGCAGCAGACCCACCACGTAAAACATGGCGCTGGCATAGCCGGCGATCCCCATCGCGAGAATCCCGATAAGAATGTAGCCGGCATGGGCGATGCTCGAAAAGGCGAGCAGGCGCTTCAGGTCTTTTTGAACGATGGCCGCAAGGTTTCCCACGGTCATGGTCACCACCGCCAAGACGACAAGGATGTGAACCAGGGTGGTAGCCTCTGCCGTTGCCGTGGAGACGATCCGCAGGAGGATCGCCACCGCGGCGATCTTTGAGGCCGTCGCGATGAAGGCGGCCGTCTGGTTGGCGGCACCTTCGTAGACGTCCGGCGCCCAGAAGTGAAAAGGGAACACGGCGAGTTTAAAGAAGAATCCGCAGAGGGAAACCACCACGGCGATGGCCACCACCGGCCGGTGAATCAACCCGGGCAGGATCCGGACCAGCTCCGGCAGCCGTGCGGTCTGGGTGGTGCCGTAGAGAAGGGCAAAGCCCATGAGCATGATCGCCGAGGCCGAGGCCCCCACGAGAAAATAGCGCATCCCGGCCCGGATGGCGGCCCGCCGGTCGCTTCGAAGGGCCACCAGCACATAGAGCGAGTAGCTCGAAAGTTCCAGGGCCACGTAGATGGTCAGCAGGTGAACGGCGCTTGCAAGCATCATCATCGCCAGGGTGCACACGGCAAGAAGCATGTAAAACTCCGGATGATGATCCCCGTCGATTCCCGGAAGCGACGC
>JBJKPT010000247.1:0-7233 GCA_046706045.1 Desulfobacterales bacterium | reverse complement strand
TCCGGAAGGCATCGAAGGTGCCGCCGGCGATGGCTTCCCGGATCCGCCGCATGAGCGCCAGGTAATAGTGGAGATTGTGGATCGTGTTGAGCCGATAGGCAAACAGTTCCCGTCCCATGTACAGGTGACGGAGGTAGGCCCGGGAGTAATGCCGGCAGGTATAGCAGCCGCAGGCCGCATCGATCGGCGAATCGTCGAAGCGGTGCCTTGCGTTCGAGATGTTGAGGGTACCGGTTTCGGTAAAAAGCTGCCCGTTGCGGGCGTTTCGGGTCGGCATGACGCAATCGAACATGTCCGCCCCCCGGGCCACGAGTTCGACCAGGTCCTCGGGCCGGCCCACCCCCATGATGTATTTGGGTTTTTCATCGGGAAGCATGGGCAGGGCGCTTTCGGCCATGGCGAGCATGGTCTCCGTGGGTTCGCCGACGCTCAACCCCCCAAGGGCGTAACCGGGCAGGTCCAGTCTGCTCAAGGCTTCGGCCGACTCCCGGCGCAGGTCTTCGTACATGCCGCCCTGGACAATGCCGAAAAGCGCGTTTCGCTCCTTGCCCGAGGCCTCCCACCGGGCCTTGCACCGGGCGGCCCAGGCCGTGGTGCGCGCCATCGCCGCGCCGGCCGCTTCCCGGCCGGCCGGAAAGGCGATGCACTGGTCCAGGCACATGAAAATGTCCGAATCGAGACAGAGCTGGATGTCCACGGCCGCCTCCGGGGTGAGCAGGTGCCGCGAGCCGTCTATGAGGGACTGGAATTCGGCACCGGCATCGGTGATCTTGCGCAGATGGGCCAGGGAAAAAATCTGGAATCCGCCGCTGTCGGTCAGAATCGGGCCGTCCCAGTGCATGAACCCGTGGAGGCCGCCGAAGCGGGCCACGACATCGCATCCGGGCCGCAGGTACAAATGGTAGGTGTTTCCGAGAAGGATCTGGGTGCCGCAGGCCGAAAGCTCCTCGGGGGAAACGGCTTTCACCGTTCCCAGGGTGCCGACGGGCATGAAGACGGGGGTTTCGATCACGCCCCGGGCCGTGGTGATGCGGCCGGTGCGCGCCCGGGTCGCGGGGCATCGGGCCAGGCGGTCAAAATGGAGAAGGGGTGTCATTGGCGCTCGCATCCTCTGGGATCGGTCAGCAGATGAGCATCGCATCGCCGTAGCTGAAGAACCGGTATCCCCGGGCCACGGCCTCGCGGTAGGCGGAAAGGACGCTTTCGCGGCCGGCAAAGGCGCTCACCAGCATCATCAGGGTGGACTTGGGCAGGTGAAAATTCGTGATCACCCGGTCCACGACTTTAAACCGGTATCCGGGGTAGATGAACAGGGCGCAGCTCCCGCTTCCCGGCCTCACCCGGCCGTCGTCATCGCTTGCGTGCTCCAGGGTGCGGATGCTGGTCGTCCCCACGGCGACGATGCGCCCGCCCCGGCGCCTTGCCGCATTGATCCGCTCGGCCGCATCGGCCGAAACGCTGTAGGTTTCGGCATGCATGCGGTGGTCCCGGATGTCGGCGACCCGCACCGGCGAAAAGGTGCCGTAGCCGACGTGCAGGGTGATCTCGACGATGTCGACCCCCATCCCGGCGATGGCGGCCAAGAGATCCGGGGTGAAGTGAAGCCCGGCCGTGGGGGCGGCGATGGCACCGGTCGCCGAGGCATAGACCGTCTGGTAGGCGGTCTTGTCCTCGCAGGGCGGGGGGCTCTCCGGGTCCCGGCGGATGTAAGGCGGCAGGGGCACCCGGCCGATGCGCTCCAGGACCTCGTGCAAGGGATCGGCGCTGGTGAATTCCAACCGGTAGCGGCCCTCGGCGCCGTCCACCACCGTGGCGTGAAGATCGCCGTCAAAGAAAAGGTGCGATCCGGGCCGGCAGGCCTTGGCGGCCCCCCGGATCAGGCAGCCGGCCACGGTGTGGTGAACGCCCCGGGCGCACCGGGTTTCCGACGCTTCGAGGACCAGGCACTCGATGCGGCCACCGGACGGCTTTTTCCCGTAAATCCGGCCCGGGTAGACCCGGGTGTTGTTGACGACCATCGCATCCCCGGGGGCCAGGTACTCGGGCAGCCGGGAAAAGATCCGGTGATCGGTTCCACCGGTCCGCCGGTCCAGGACCAGAAGCCTGGACCGGTCCCGGCGGGCGACCGGTTTCTGGGCGATCAGTTCCTCGGGCAAATGAAAATCGTAATCGTCGACGGAAAACATGAAATGTCAGTGTCGCCCCAGGTAGATGAGAAAAAGGCCCACGGCCATCATGGCAAATCCCATCTTCCGAAGGCTCGCATCGGAGTGGGCCATCACCATCCGAACCCAGGTTTTCATCTTCTCGGGCGCGGCGAAATAGGGAAGCCCCTCCACAATGAACACCATGCCCAACACGCAGAGAAAAAATCCCATGCTTTCCTCCGGATCGGTTCCTTGCCTTTCCGCCACGGCGCGGCTTCGGGTGTCCATTGGGAAAACCGGTGCCGCAAGGCGCGCCCTTTCATTCCATACCCCGTCCCCGTTGTCAAACCTTTGGCGGGCCGCGCTCCGGCCGGCGCCGTGCGCCTCGCACCCGGGGCAACGGCAGGAGCGCGCCCGAGAGAAACCCTTGACGCCGCGCGGCGTATCGGTCAGATATACGGACGGTTGGGGCCGCGCCCATCCGCGGTGAGGCACCGGCCGTGTGTGACGGGTTAAACACCGGCATCGCCACGAACCCCGCAATCCCAGAGAGAGATCATGGCATTCGAAGCGGTTATCGGACTCGAAGTCCACGCCCAGTTGAAAACACAGACAAAAATCTTCTGCGGATGTTCCACCGTGTTCGGGGCACCGCCCAACACCCATGTCTGCCCGGTCTGCCTGGGCATGCCCGGGGTCCTTCCGGTGCTCAACAAACGGGTGGTCGAGTTCGCCCTGCGCATGGCACTGGCCACCCACTGCGAAATCGCCCGGGAAAGCCGTTTCGCCCGGAAGAACTATTTCTACCCGGACCTGCCCAAGGGATACCAGATCTCCCAATACGAACGGCCCCTTGCCGTCAACGGCCACCTGATCGTCGAAGACGGCGAATCGAGCCGGCGCGTGGGCATCAACCGGATCCATATGGAAGAAGACGCGGGAAAACTCATCCACGACACCGATCGGCCGCTCAGCCGGGTCGATTTGAACCGGGCCGGGGTTCCGCTCATCGAGATCGTCAGCGAACCGGACATCCGAAGCCCCGAGGAGGCCGGGGCGTACCTGCGCAAACTGCGGGCCATCGTACGCTACCTCGGAATCTGTGACGGCAATCTCGAGGAGGGAAGCTTTCGCTGCGACGCGAACGTCTCCATTCGACCCAAGGGGCAACAGGCCCTCGGGATCCGTGCCGAGGTCAAAAACCTCAACTCCTTTCGCCACGTGGAAAAAGCGCTCCACCACGAAATCCTCCGCCAGCAGGAGATTTTGGCCGAAGGCGGCGAGGTGATCCAGGAAACCCGGCTCTGGGATCCGGACGGCGGGCGCACCCGGCCCCTGCGCAGCAAGGAAGAGGCCCACGACTACCGCTACTTTCCGGATCCCCACAAAAACCCCCACACCAACCACGAACCGTGCAACCCCACGCACCAAACCGAACTGCCGCAGCTGCCCGACGAGCGAAAGGCGCGATTTGTCGCGCAATACGACCTGCCGGCCTACGATGCCGGCGTGCTCACCGGCGCCCGTGAGCTGGCCGACTATTTCGAGGCCGGTGTCCGCGCGCACGATAACCCCAAGGCGCTCAGCAACTGGATCATGGTGAGCCTTCTGGGGCTGCTCAACGCCCAGGGAAAGGACATCGTCGACGCCCCGATCCCGCCGGAGCGCCTGGCCGCGCTGATCCGGCTGATCGACGCGGGGACCATCAGCGGCAAGATCGCCAAGACGGTATTTGACGAGATGGTCGCCAGCGGCAAGCCGCCGGAGGCGATCGTCAAGGAAAAAGGCCTGGTCCAGGTGACCGATGCCGGCGAGATCGAAGCCGTCGTCGAGCGCATCCTTTCCGATAACCCCGTGCAAGTGGAGCAATATCGCAACGGCAAGACCAAGATCATCGGGTTTTTCGTCGGGCAGGTCATGGCCGCCACCCGTGGCAAGGCGAACCCCGGAATCGTCAACGACGTGCTGAAAACCAAGCTCGCCAAAGAATGACGCGCGCACCGCGGTTTCCGCGGACCGGCCCCCGGATCTTCGTGATTCGCTTCGTTTCCTTCTTCATCAAGGGGAAAACCACGGATTTATGAATATATTGTCTCCAGTGATGGAAACCGTATAATTTCAAAAGACGAATTTCGCCATGAGCAGGCTTGGTTCTTCTCGACAGACCGATCGGTCCCTTGTGAAAGAGACGCCCCGAATGACGGACGAATTGGTGACGGTGGGATTGTACGGGAACACCATGGAAGCGGAACTGGCCCGGGGCCGGCTTTCTTCGGAGGGCGTCGACGCGTTCATTTTCAAGGACGATTGCGGAGGGATGCGGCCGCAGATGCAGCTGACGGCAGGGGTCCGGCTCAAGGTCCGGGCCGAAAACGCCGTCCGGGCCGCCATCCTTCTTCATCCCGTGGATCCGGAGCCTTACGGCCCCACCGACCCCGAAGACGCTCCGTTTTCCGACATCCAGATGCTTTTGAAACGGGCCATCGGATGGATCATGATCGGGGTGTTTCTCGGCATCGGCGGGATCACTTTCCCGCTGTCGTTTCATGCCGGGACCCAAGCCCTGCGGATCTACCGGCAACACGGCATCGACGATGACCGGCTGAGGTTGCGGATCCTTCGGATTCGCGCGATCGCCGTCCTTTTGACGCTCGCCATGTGGACGATCCTCTTGATCCTAATCCTCTCCCGGGGGCAAGGGCCGGGATAGCCGCTTCCGGGGATCGGCGACGGCGTTTCGGCCGGGATCCGCGGCCCATCCCCTTTCGGCGTTACCCTTCGGTTGCCGACGCCCGCACGCGGATCGAAAGCTCCTCGAGCTGGACCGGGGTCGCTTCGGAAGGGGCATTGGTCAGAAGGCATGCGGCCTTCTGCGTCTTTGGAAACGCGATGATGTCCCGGATCGAGGGCTGGCCGGTCAGAAGCATGACGAGCCGGTCGAAACCGAAGGCGATCCCGCCGTGGGGCGGGGCCCCGGACTCCAGGGCCGAGAGAAGAAACCCGAACTTTTCCCGGTAGGTCGCCTCGCTCATGCCCAGGGCGGAAAAGACCGTTTTCTGAAGCGCGATGTCGTGGATGCGGATGGAGCCGCCGCCGATCTCGTTACCGTTCAGCACCAGGTCGTAGGCCCGGGAGCGCACGGCGGCCGGATCCGTGGCAAGCCTTTCGTAGTCTTCCTCCAGGGGCGCGGTAAACGGATGGTGCAGGGCCTGAAAGCGTTTTTCCGTCTCGTCGTATTCCATCAGGGGAAACTCGGTGACCCAGACGAAATGGAAGGCGCCCTCGTCGACGAGCCCGAGGCGTTTTCCCAGATAATTCCGGAGGTGCCCCAGGGCTTCGTTCGCCACCGCGGGCCGGTCGGCCACGAAAAAGACCAGGTCGCCGGGCGCCATGTCGAGCCGGGCGGCCATTTCGGCTTTTTCCGCGTCGGTAAAAAACTTGGCAATGGGCGATTGCCAGCCGTCATCGCGCACCTTGATCCAGGCCAGGCCCCGGGCCCGGTAGACCGCCACGAACGCGGTGAGCTCGTCGATCTCCTTTCGGGTGAAATCGCTGGAGCCCTTGGCGTTCACGGCCTTGACGATGCCGCCCCTTTTCACCACGTCGGAAAAGACCTTGAACCCGGATTTGCCCGCGATGTCGGAAAGCTCGACCAATTCCAGGCCGAAGCGCGTGTCCGGCTTGTCCAGACCGTAACGGGCCATGGCTTCCGCGTAGGAAAGCCGCGCAAAGGGAGAGGAAAAGTCCAGACCCAGGACGGCCTTGAAGACGGCCCGAACCAGGCCCTCGGCAACGGCCATCACGTCTTCTTCACCCACGAAGGACATCTCGATGTCGATCTGGGTAAATTCGGGCTGCCGGTCGGCCCTGAGGTCCTCGTCCCGGAAGCAGCGCACGATCTGGTAGTAACGGTCGAAACCCGCGATCATCAACAACTGTTTGAACAGCTGGGGCGATTGGGGCAGGGCGTAAAACTGCCCCGGATTGACGCGGCTCGGCACGAGGTAGTCCCGGGCGCCCTCGGGGGTGCTGCGGGTGAGAAACGGGGTCTCGATGTCGAGAAACCCCTTGGCGTTCAGGTGCTCGCGCACCACGCGGCCCACCGCGTGCCGCATCATGATGTTTTTCTGGAGTTGGGGCCGGCGCAAATCGATGTGGCGATGGGTGAGCCGGACGTTTTCGGAAACGTCGATCTGGTCTTCGATCTGAAAGGGCGGGGTCTCGGCCTCGTTCAGGACCTTGAGTTCCTCGACCATGATTTCGATTTCGCCGGTCTTCAGTTTGGGATTCGTCATCCCCTCCAACCTCGCCCGCACCCGGCCCCGGACCCCGAGGACGAACTCGCTTCGGATCACGTGCGCCTTGGCGTGGGTCGCGGCATCGACCTCGGGGTTGAACACCACCTGGGTGATGCCGTCACGATCGCGCAGGTCGACAAAAATGACCCCGCCGTGATCCCGGCGTTTTTGCACCCAGCCCATGAGGACCACTTCTTTTCCCACGTCGTCGATGCCCAGATCGTTCAAGCCGTGGGTTCTGCGCATGCTGCCGAGTTTATCCGCCAATGGAACCGCTCCTTTCCCATAGATATGGATGACCGCCGGCCCAGGGCCGGCGGATGAGGCCGTTTGTTTTGGTTCCCGTGAACGTGAACGTACACGTGCCCGTGCACGGGTCTTTAAAATTCGAACGTTATATTTGTGAACCCGGCCAATAGATCAAGGACGGCCCTCCGACCCTGGTGAACCAACACGACGGCCACGTTCGTTCCCGCGCAGGCGCACGTAAATCCAAGGTCCGTTGTATCCCATTCAGGATCGCCCCGATCCATCGCCCCCCTGCCCTCGGGGACCGGATGCGATGAAAGAAAGCCGGTTGACCAGAACCCCCACGGCCGCTTCCACCGGCACCGGCACCTGCTCCCGGGTGGCCATGTTTCGAAGAATCGCTTCGCCCCGGCGGCGCTCCTCGTCCCCGAAGATCAGCACGTGGCGGGCGCCGAGCCGATCGGCCCGCTTCATCTGGCTTTTGAGGCTCCGGTCGTCGTAGTCAAAGGCCGCCTGGATCCCCGCGACCGACAGGGCTG
>JBJKPT010000246.1:0-4603 GCA_046706045.1 Desulfobacterales bacterium | reverse complement strand
CCCATCCACCGGCTCGGCCTTGTCCTTGGCGAGCTTGTACTGGAAGCTGTCGGCAAGTGCCGCCCAGCTCGCCTCGATGATGTCTTCGGAAACCCCGACGGTGCTCCAGATGTCCTCGTGGTCGCGGGATTCGATGAGGACCCGGACCCGGGCGGCCGTACCCTCGCGGCCGTCGATTACCCGGACCTTGAAATCCACCAGGCGCATGGCGTCAAGGCCCGGGTAGAATTTGTCCAGGGCCTTTCGGAGCGCATTGTCCAGGGCGCTCACCGGGCCCTTTCCTTCGGCGGCCGTGATTTCGTGGCGTCCGTCGACGGCGATCTTGATGGTGGCGTGGGCCGAACAGGGCCGGTCCCGGTCCTTTTCCATGGATACGCGAAAGGATTCCAGCGCAAAGAGCGGCCGGAACCGACGGGTGTAACGTTCCACCAGGATCCGGAACGATCCGTCGGCCACGTCGAACTGGTAGCCCTGCTGCTCGAGTTCCTTGATGCGGTTGACGATTTCCCGGCTGTCGAATCCATTTTCGCCCAGATCAATCCCCATCTCGTGGACCTTGTAGGTGACGTTGCTTTTTCCCGAAAGATCCGAAACCAGTACCCGGCGCCGGTTGCCGACGATTTCCGGGGGGATATGCTCATAGCCGCGGGGCTCCTTCATGACCGCGCTCACGTGGATACCGCCCTTGTGGGCAAAGGCGCTCTCGCCGATGAAGGGCCGTGAATTGAGCGGCACCTGGTTGGCCGTTTCACTGACGAACCACGACAGTTTTTTAAGCTTCTGGATGTTTTCCGGTGCCATGCAGGGGATGCCCATTTTTACGGCGAGAACCGGAATCAGCGTCGTCAAGTCCGCATTGCCGCAGCGTTCGCCATAGCCGTTGATGGTCCCCTGCACCAGGGTGGCGCCGACGCGTACCGCGGCGATGCTGTTGGCGACGGCAAGCCCCGAATCGTTGTGGGTGTGAATGCCGAGCCGCACCGGCGCGGCCTCGCCGGCGTGGTCTGAAACGCGGGAGCACACCGCGCCCACGGCGGCCTCGATCACGTGGGGGAGGCTTCCGCCGTTGGTATCGCAGAGGACCAGCGCATCGGCACCCGCCGCCAATGCGGCAAAGAGGGTCTGGATGGCGTAGTCGGGATTTTCACCGAATCCGTCGAAGAAATGCTCCGCATCGTAGATGACCTCGCGGCCGGTTGCCTTGAGAAAGGCCACCGAGTCCCGGATCATGGCGAGGTTTTCGGCAAGGGTGGTTTCCATGATGGTTTCGACATGAAGGTCCCAGCTCTTACCGAAAATGGTGACCACCGGGGTGCCGCAATCGACGAGCGCCTTCAGGTTGGGATCGTTTTCGGAGGCGATCCCGGGCCGGCGCGTCGAGCCGAACGCCGCCAACCGCGCATGCCGGAAGTTGACCCGCGCCGCAAGTTTGAAAAAGGCCATGTCCCGGGGATTGGATCCGGGCCAGCCCCCCTCGATATAAGAAATCCCCACCTCGTCCAGCCGCTGGGCGATCTGGAGTTTTTCGTCCGCACTGAACGAGATGTTTTCGCCCTGGGTACCATCGCGCAGGGTGGTGTCGTAGAGATCGATGGATTCCGTCATGGTGTCGTTTCCCGGGTCTGCTCCGACCGCCGGGCCCCGCGTTCGGTCTTCGGATTGCGGCGACGGCGGCGGATCGAACGGTTATCGGTTCCGGTTTTCGGGGCGAAGCGCGCGCACGGCCTTGCCGGTCCGCCACATCTCGGAATTGCCGATGGCGTCGAGTTCTTTTTGGAGGTTTTTCCGGTAGTCCGGGACGCTGTTGGCCGCGAGGGTCCGGCGGGTTTCCGAGCCGTTGCGGACCCGGGCGTAGAGGTCTTCAAATACCGGTGCCACCGCGGTCCGGAATTTCGGCGCCCAATCCAGGGCCCCGCGCTGGGCCGTGGTGCTGCAGTTGGCAAACATCCAGTCCATGCCGTTTTGGGCCACCAGTCGGATCAGGCTCTGGGTCAGTTCCTCGACGGTTTCGTTGAAGGCCTCGCTCGGGCTGTGGCCGTTTTTCCGGAGCAGCGTGTACTGGGCTTCCATGACCCCGGCCAGGCAGCCCATGAGAACACCCCGCTCACCGGTCAGATCGCTGTAGACCTCGTTTTCGAAGGTGGTCTGGAAGAGATAGCCCGAACCGATGGCGATCCCCAGGGCGAGGGTCCGCTCCTTGGCCCGGCCGGTGGCGTCCTGGAAAACGGCGAAGCTTGAATTGATGCCGCTGCCGTCCAGGAAGTTGGTGCGAACCGTGGTGCCGGAGCCCTTGGGCGCCACGAGGATCACATCGACGTCTTTCGGGGGCACGACACCGGTCTGGTCGTGGTAGACCACGGAAAAGCCGTGGGAAAAATAAAGGGCGTCGCCCGGCTTGAGGCAGGCCGTGAGCCGGGGCCAGACCGTCATCTGGCCGGCGTCGGAGAGCAGGTACTGGATTACCGTGGCCTGGCGGGCCGCGGTTTCGATGTCGAAGAGGGTCTTTCCGGGAACGAACCCGTCGTTTACGGCTTTATCCCAGGAAGCGGTGCCCTCGCGCTGGCCGACGATCACCCGGATGCCGTTGTCGCGCAGGTTCAAGGCCTGGCCTGGCCCCTGGACCCCGTAGCCGATGATGGCGACGACTTCGTCGCGAAGCACCGCCTGCGCCTTTTCCAGGGGAATTTCCTCGGACGTGACTACCTCTTCCTAAAGGCCGCAAAAAGCGATGGGACCCATATGATCCTCCAGGTAAATGTGTGATGGTCGCGGTGAACGCTATTCTTAATTGGGCTCACGCAGAAGCGCGATGGTCCCGGTCCGGGCGATTTTTTTAACCCCGATGGGTTTCAAAAGATTCAACAGGGCTTCGAGCTTTCCCTCCTCGCCCGTGACCTCGATGGTGTAATGCTCCCGGCCGACGTCGACGACCTTGCAGCGGAAGATATCCACGATCCGCAGAATCTCCGCCCGGTGTTCCTTGGCGGCGTTTACACAGATCAGGGCCATTTCCCGTTTGACGGATCCATTGCCGCTGAGATTGCGCACCTTGATGACGTTGATGAGCTTGTTCAGCTGCTTTTCGATCTGTTCGACCAGCGGGGGGTCGGCCTTGGTGACCAGCGTGATGCGGGAGATGTTCGGGTCCATGGTTTCGGCGACACAGAGGCTTTCGATGTTGAACCCCCGGCCGCTGAACAACCCGACCACCCGGGAAAGGACACCCGGTTCGTTGTCCACCAGCATGGTCAGGATGTGTTTTTCCGTTATCATGGGCGATCCCTTTCAATCGATTGCAACGTCGTCGCCATGGCGCTGCCAGGCGGGTCCGCGTTTCAAACCAGCAGCATCTCCGTGAGGCTCGCGCCGGCCGGGACCATGGGGTAGACGCATTCCTCCCGTTCGACCGAGAAATCCATAATGACGGGCCGCGGCACGGCCAGGCCTTCCCGTAGCACCGCTTCGACCTCCTCGGGCCGTTCGGCCCGCAGGCCCACGGCGCCGTAGGCTTCGGCCAGCCGGGCGAAGTCCGGGGAATGCTTGAGGCCCGTGAAGGCGTAGCGCTTGTCGTAGAAGAGTTCCTGCCACTGGCGTACCATGCCGAGGTAGCCGTTGTTCAAGATCACCACCTTGACCGGCAGGTTGTATTCCACGGCGGTGGCCATCTCCTGGATGTTCATCTGAATGCTGCCGTCGCCGGCGATGTCCACCACCGTCCGCTCCGGGAACGCGATCTGGGCACCGATGGCCGCCGGCAATCCGAAGCCCATGGTCCCGAGGCCCCCGGAGGTGATGAAGCACCCCGGCTTGTCGAAATGGTAGTACTGGGCCGCCCACATCTGGTTCTGGCCGACCTCGGTGGTGACGATGGCCTCGCCCGCGGTGAGGGTGTAGAGGGTCTCGATCACGTATTGGGGCTTGATGAGATCGCATTGCTCGTAGGCGAGCGGCCGCAGGCCCCGCCACTCCACGATCCGATCGAGCCAGGGCTTGCGATCCTTCGCCGAAAACACCAGACCGATCTCCTCCAGCATCCGGTTCAGGGCCGTCAGGGCGGTGTTGCAATCCCCGACGACGGGAATCGCCACGGGCACGTTTTTCCGGATCGATGTCGGGTCGATGTCGATATGGACGATCTTGGCGTTGGCCGCGAAGGTCTCGATCTTGCCGGTGACCCGGTCGTCAAAGCGCACGCCGATGCCGATCAGAAGGTCGCATTCGCCGATGGCCATGTTGGCCCGGTAGGTGCCGTGCATGCCGGGCATGCCCAGCCACAGGGGATCGGAGGCCGGAAAGGCGCCGATGCCCATCAGAGAACTCGTGACCGGGATCTGGGTTTTTCGCGCAAACCGCGTCAGGGCCTCGGCACCGCGGGAGAGAATCACCCCGCCGCCGGAAAAGATCACCGGCCGTTCGGCCTCTCGAATCAGCTCGATCACCCGTTTCAACTGGAGCGCGTGGGGCTTGTAGGTCGGGTTGTAGGCCGGCAGGTGGACCTTTTTGACGGGCTTGTACGGGCACCGGCCCGTCGCCACGTCTTTCGGGATGTCGATCAATACCGGGCCGGGCCGTCCCGAACGGGCGATGTGAAACGCCTCCCGGA
>JBJKPT010000245.1:0-4972 GCA_046706045.1 Desulfobacterales bacterium | reverse complement strand
GGGGAGGAGGGTGTCCTGGTTTTCCGGGTGGGCGAAGGGTGCCTGCCTCGCGACCCAGTCCTTGGGTTTGGTTTCCGGCGAAGGAGCCGATCACAAATACAGCAAAGGTTGTGCCAGCGTCCCGGGCAGGAGCATCCGGGCACTGAAAAATGCCTGAACATCCATCTTTAAACGGGAGATCGCGGTTCCGGTAAAGGCCGCAGAGCCTCCCGGCAGGAAGGACAACCTTTTGGAAATGAGCGATCGGGGGCCCGCCAAGGGGCAGGGAAAGGCCCTGCCCTGAAAAAAGCCATACAAAATCGCCGTGAACGGAATTCACACCGGCGAAACGGTGTGAAATCCGTTCGCATGAAAATCGGTGCCGCGGGATGCCGTTTCGGGGTCAACCCCGGGTCTCGTTTTCAACCGCCTTCCGCAAAACCACGAACTGGAAGTCCTGCCGCGGGAATGGGGTGAAATCCGAACAATTCGGGAACTTGACATTATCCGGAGACCCTGGGAATCTACTAGAGGCATGGTGCGTGGAAGAATTTATTTTCAAATGCAAGATAGCGGATGCAGCACCGCCGATGCATCGATTAATTGAAGACCCTGCGCATCAAAAGGCCTCCGGGCGATGGGGGGCTCGGATCGCCGACCGCCGCCTTTGGAGGAAAGCACGCAAGAAAGATGTCGTTATAGGAAAACGAGAGGAGAAACTTAATGAAAGTTATTGGATTCAACGGCAGCCCCAGAAAAGACGGGAACACCGGTATTCTGATTCGCCGGATTTTCAATGAGTTGGAAAAGGAAGGAATTGAAACGGAGTTTGTTCAGCTTTCCTACAAGAAAATCCACGGCTGTATCGGCTGTTACAAATGCCTGGAAAATAAAGATCGGCGTTGCGCCGTGAACGATGACGATGCAAATGCGTATATTGAAAAGGCGGCCCAGGCACAGGGGGTCATTCTGGGATCTCCGGTTTATTTCATGGATGTGACACCCGAGATGAAAGCATTGATCGACCGGGTGGGTTTTGTTTCCAGATCGAACGGGGGAATGTTCAGGAACAAGATCGGCGCCCTGGTGGCAGCGGCCCGCCGGACAGGGGCCGTGCACACCCTTGACACCATGAGCCATTTTTTCCTGAGCACGGAGATGATCATTGTCGGCCGTGCCATCGGGCTGGGCTGGGAGAAGGGTGACGTGCAAAAGGATGAAGAGGGCCTTCTGCTGGCGAGCGCTCTCGGGAAAAGGATGGCCGGTCTGCTCCAGAAGCTTTACGGGTGAACCGGGGAGATTTGCGGGTATTTGAGGTCAATTAACTTCCGGCATCATCATGATGGCTTGCCGGCCTCTTGTTCAGTTCTTGCCATTCGAAGCCATCTCAAAAAAGTTTTTTCGTCCGGAATCGGCGGCGGGCCAAGTCTCAACTTGTCGACATCTTGGAATATGCCGGTGGGTTGATTCCCGTCCTTGCCTTGATTTCGACTGAAAAAGCAAATTTTGAGATGGCGATTAGACAACATCCCCAAAATCTTCCGGGATTTAAAACCGGCGTGAATGCTCATCCCCCCATCTTGGCGGCCAATTCTTTTCCATAACGCTGCGCCGCCTTGACGCCGCCGGCCACCGAACGGGTCTTCAGCATCAGGGGGCCGGCGACCATGTCCATGCCATAGATATGCTTCATGGTGTCGAATATTCTTTCCGCCGCCTCACCGCTCCACCCGTAGGACCCGAAAGCAGCCCCTTTTTTCCCTTTTAAATCGGCTTTTTCCGCAAGGAATAAAAAGGTCTTCATGCTGCTCATCATCTCCCCGTGATACGTCGACGAGCCGAAGGCATAACCATCGTAGCCTGCCAAGTCCTTCTCGGTCCTGATTTCCTTGACGTCCTTTATGGTGACTTCGATCATTGAAATTCTTAATCCTTCGGCGATGATTTCGCCAATGTTTCGGGTCTCTCCGGTCCGGGTCGAGTAGACGATCAACGCCCTCGCCATATATTTTCTCCTTGCAACATGTTGGTGAAAAACGGTGTGGCAGCGAATCGTTAATCCTCACTTGCACCGGCTTCGTTCAACAGGTCAAGAGAAGCGCTGTCCAGTTTGACGGATGCTGCCTTGATCAGTTCCCGCAATTGCCCGTCGCTGGTGGCACTGGCAATCGGGGCGGTGACGACCGGTTGGGCGATCAGCCAGGCCAGGGCCACGGTGGCGGGCGTCAAGGCATGTTGCCGGGCGACCGTGTCCAGGGCCGAAAGTATCCTCAGCCCACGCGCATCCATGTATTTTTTGACCATTTCGGCACGCGCGCGGTCGACAAGATCGGCCGCCGAACGGTATTTGCCGGTGAGAAACCCGCTGGCCAGCGAAAAGTAGGTGATCACCCCCACGTTATGCTTGCGGCATACCGGCGCCAGCGTCTTTTCGAAACCGGTCCGGTCATAGAGGTTGTAAAGCGGTTGCAGGCTCTGGTAGCGCGGGAAGCCGCCCTGTTGACTGACCTCGATCGCCTGTTCGAGGCGTTCGGCCGAATAATTTGACGCGCCGATGGCCCTGACTTTTCCCTCCCGGATCAATTCGCCATAGGCTTGCAGGGTTTCCTCCAGAGGGGTCAGGGCATCGTCGATATGGGACTGGTACAAGTCGATATAATCGGTTTGCAGGCGCTTGAGCGAATCCTCCACGGCGCGCCGGATGTACGACCTGGAAAGTCCTTTGCGACCGGGGCCCATCTCGCTGCCGACCTTGGTGGCGATGACCACTTTGTCCCGCCGTCCGCTGCGCCGAAGCCATTTGCCGATCACCGTCTCCGATTCGCCACCGCCGTTGCCCGGCGCCCACCGGGAATAGGTATCCGCCGTATCGATGAAGTTGAATCCGGCTTCCACAAATGCATCCAGAAGTTTAAACGATGTCGGTTCATCCGCGGTCCAGCCGAAGACGTTGCCACCGAACGCCAACGGCGCGATTTCAAAATCGGAATCGCCGAGTTTTCTTTTTTTCATGGGATTTTCCCCTTTTTTGGATTGTATCGTCCTTTGGTGAAATCTGCCGATGCCGTTGCCGGCGACGGGGTCAATGGATAACGTTTAATGCCTTTCTGGCTCGATTCAAGACGCATTGACGGCAATCTTCAGCATTTCCCGATCCGCCGTCGATGCCGGTCATCGGAATTTCTGCCCTGGACGGGCCTTTGGCATTGGGATAGAGAGTGGACAGGAAGACCGGGGCGCGGCTATCATTATCCGTTATTGAAAAATAATTTCCTGTTTCGCCCGCTGAAGGACATAACTTTATTTTGAATTTTCATTCCGATAAAAGCAGCCGGCCCCACGCCGGGTCGAAATACTTTGCTTTTCTGGTCGCGGCAGGAATTTTTCTCAGCCGGATCGCCGGCCTCATCCGCGATCGCATCTTTGCGCATTATTTTGGCAATTCCGATGTGGCCGACGCCTTCAAAGCGGCTTTCCGTATTCCCAATTTTCTTCAAAATCTGTTCGGCGAAGGAGTGCTCTCGGCTTCCTTCATTCCCGTCTATGCGGCTTTGCTGGCCCGCGAAAACAAAGCAGAAGCCCAACGTGTGGCCGGCGCGATCGCAGCGCTTCTCACCCTGATCACCTCCGTTCTCGTGTTGTTCGGTGTCCTGGCCACACCCTATCTGATCGATGCCATCGCGCCCGGGTTTTCCGGCGCCAAGAGGGAATTGACGATCCGGCTGGTGCGCATCCTTTTCCCCGGCGCCGGTCTCCTGGTGTTTTCGGCATGGTGTCTCGGAATCCTCAACAGCCATCGCCGCTTCTTCCTTCCCTACGCGGCTCCGGTGGTCTGGAACGCGACCCTGATTGCGACCCTGCTCTTTTTCGGCGGCCGCCATTCCCAATTTTCCCTCGCTCGGATCCTGGCCTGGGGATCCGTGATCGGCAGCGGTCTGCAAGTGGGGGTTCAACTGCCCACGGTGATGAAGCTGCTCCGCGGACTGCGCCTTTCCCTGAATTACCATCTTCAGAGCGTGAAGACCGTGGTGCGCAACTTTGTCCCCGTCTTCCTCGGCAGGGGCGTGGTACAGATCAGCGCCTATGTGGACGCCCTTCTGGCCAGTCTGTTGCCGACAGGTGCGGTCGCGGCGCTCGCCTACGCGCAAACGCTTTATACCCTTCCGGTAAGCCTCTTCGGAATGTCGGTTTCCGCGGCGGAGCTGCCACTGATGTCGGGTACCATCGGCCTTGACCGGGATGTGGCCGGAGTTCTACGGGGAAGGCTCGAAGCGGGCCTGCGTCACATCGCCTTTTTTATCATGCCGTCCGCGATGGCCTTTCTCGCCTTGGGGGACGTCATTGTCGGGGCGATTTACCGAACCGGGCAGTTCACGCAATCCGATGTGTGCTATGTGTGGGGCATTCTTGCCGGCGCGACGGTCGGCCTGTTGGCGTCAACCTTCGGAAGACTCTACTCATCGGTTTTTTACGCCCTGCAGGACACCCGCACACCGCTCTATTTTGCCATGGTGCGGGTGGGGTTGACCACGGTTCTGGGGTACTTGTGTGCGATTCAACTGCCGCCCGCCATGGGTATCGATTCCCGTTGGGGGGTGGTCGGGCTCACCATGTCCGCCGGGATCGCCTCCTGGATCGAGTTCACGCTCTTGCGGCGAAGCCTGAACCGGCGTATCGGTCGCACCGGCCTTGCCGGGCGGTATCTTGCCAAGCTCTGGTTGGCGGCGCTCCTGGCGGCGGGGATCGGATGGGGGCTGCGCGGGTTGATCGGGCGCCACTCTCCGATTCTTCTCGCGATTTTCGTATTGTTGCCCTTTGGCATCGTCTATTTGACCGCCACGTTGTTTTTTGGGATCGCCGAGGCCCGCGCCTTCTCCGAAAGGCTGACGATGGCGATGGCGAGGGTCATCCCGGGTGCCCGCGATTGAAGGAACAATCACCGGTCTTGCCCTTAAAAAAATTCCAAATCGGCTCTCCCGCGAAAGGCGACCGT
>JBJKPT010000244.1:0-3611 GCA_046706045.1 Desulfobacterales bacterium | reverse complement strand
CATGGGATGTTTTCGCAATCAGACGGGGAATTTCGAATTCGACCGGGAGGAGATCGACCGCGCCGTGGCCGCGGGCCGGCTCTTGTCCATGGAGATCGAATTCAGCCTCACCTGCAATTTCCGCTGCCCTTATTGTTACGTCGCATCGGAAACCGACCCCGAACCGGAGCTGAGCGAAGCCGAGATCCGGGACGTGATTCTCCAGGCCAAGGCCCTGGGCGCCCGGAAGATCATCGTGCTCGGCGGGGAGCCGAGCATTTATCCGTCCATCGGGGAAATGATCCGCTTTATCCGCGGCCAGGACCTGATGGTGGAGATGTTCACCACCGGATCGGGCATCACGCCGGATTTCGCCCGGATGCTCTTTGACGAGAAGGTGAGGGTCGTTATCAAGATGAACACCTTCGACGAAGCACTCCAGGACACCCTGACCGGGAAAAAAGGCGCCTATCGCATCATCCATGACGCCCTGGCCCTGCTGGAAGCGGCCGGGTATCCCTCCGAGGAAGCGTTTCTGGCGGCAAGCACCATCATCTGCCGCCAGAACCTCGAGGAGTTGCCCGCCCTGTGGCAATGGCTGCGGGACCGGGGGATCGTTCCCTATTTCGAAATCATGACCCCCCAAGCCCGGGCCAAGGAAAACGATTGGCTCGAGGTCGATCCGGAAACCCTCCACGGGCTTTTTTCCCGGATCGCCGAAATCGACCGGACCCGGTACGGATACGTATGGGATATTCAGCCGCCGCTTTTGGGAAACCGCTGCTTTCGGCATCATTTCTCCTGCCTGGTGACCTCCCGGGGCGATGTGATGCCCTGTGTCGGCATCACCCTCCCCCAGGGCAACATCCGCAAGTCGCCCCTCCGGGAAATCCTTCGCGGCAGCAAAGTCATCCGGGACCTCAAAGACTACCGCAACACCATCAAGGGGCCGTGCCGGACCTGTGAGAAAGCCGACCGCTGCTACGGCTGCCGGGGAGCGGCCTTCCAGGTGACCGGGGACTATCTGGCTTCGGATCCGCTGTGCTGGAAGAATCGATCCGGCCGTTAGGATCCGCCCCGCCTTTCCTGACGTCATCGAAATCGCTATCGGGATCGGGGACGCGATCGGGGTCCGGGCTTGAATGCCATGCCTGCGAATCGTTGCCGCTTCCAATCCTTCGATGTCGATGGCGATCCCGATTTCGATCTTGGATGTGCGTGTGAACGATCAGGCCCGCCAACCGATCCACGGGAACCAACGGTCCGGGACATTCGACCGGGCCTTCCCCCACCTCGAGGCGCCGGCGCCGGGCCGCGATCCACGCCAGGTCCCCCGTCGTGCCGGATACGCGGATCCGTTCCACGGAAAATCCGGCACGGTCCAGGGCCCCGGCCAGGGTCTCTGTGCTCCGGTAGGCGAAGGGGAGCCCCTGCACCCGAAGCTTGGTTTTTTCAAACCACCAGAGCAGGGGAAACCGTCGCGTGGGCGGCACGGCCGCCCTCAGGATCAGGGGCTTGCCGGCATCCAGGGCCGCGGCGATCCCCTTCAGGGTCTGCCCCAAGGCCGCATCCCCGAGAAAGTGCACCATGTCGAGCATCAGGGCCAGGTCCACGGAGGCGTCCGAGGCCGGAAGCGCCGGGGCCCGCCCGATCCGGACGGCCCCATCCGGGCCCATGGCCCGCGCCGCCACCCGCACCCGCCCGGGGTCCGGTTCGATGCCGCGAATCGTTACCCCTGGAAACCGCTCGATCAACCAGCAGGCCGGCACCCCGTAGCCCGTGCCGATGTCCAAAACGACGTTGGGCGGGGTCATCCCTGACAACAGCTCCGAGAGTTCGGCGAACATGGGATCCCATTTCGTCTTGAACCGGGCGAAAAGCCGCGGGTAGGCTTCCATGGCGCGGTACCGGTCCATGACCCGATGCCGGAGGCTCCCCCCGCTCCGGCGGCGGCGATCGGCCCGGGCCGAGAGGCCGGCGAGCAGCGGCGGCAGCAGGAGAAACGTTCCGACAAACGAATAGCCGATTCCCAAAAGGATCGTCAGCCCCGCGCTCTTCAACACCGCGTGATCGGCGGTGCACATCACCCCGAATCCGATGAGTGTCGACGCCGCGGCCATGAACACCGCCAAGCGCACCAGGCTGGCATGAGGGTCCCGAGGGTCCTCGTAGCGCTGGTGTGCCCGGACCATGTAAAAGGGATAATCGCTGCCATTTCCGAGGACCAGGATCCCCAGCATCAGCGCCGGGATGTCCAGGGGGTGGCCGATGAGGCGCAGGGTCCCGAGGGAGCAGACCATGGCAAAAGCCAGGGGCAGGAGGGCGATCAGGGTGAGCTTCCAGTCGAGGAGGTAAAAAAAGGTCAGCGCCACCACCGCGACGCCGAGGATCGCCATCATCTTCATGAAGGTCTGAAACAGCAGATGCCCGAGCCGCCGGGAAAAGAGCACCGGGTCGAACACCTTGCCGATGGCGGCAAGTCGCGGATACCAGTCGGAGGAGGCCTTGGGGTGCGCCACCGTGAGGCCCACGAACTGGTAGAGGGTCCGTCCGTCGGCCCCCCGGGTGATGCCGAGCAGGGGGAAAAGATCTTCCGGGATCGGCTCGGTTTTCGGTTCCGGTCCCTTCGAAACGATCCGGGATAGAAAAGGCGCGAAGGCATCCGGTGAAAATCCGTATTTTTTTCCGGCGTCGGCCATTTCCCGGGTCAGGGCATCCACCCGCCGGGGGTTCCAGAAGGCATGCCAGGCGGCACGGTTTGCCGCCAGGCGTGCTTTTCCGGGGAAGACCAGGGACGGGACAAAGCCGGAAAGCGGATTGGCCTTGGACCCGGTGCCGGCCATGGCGGCGAGGAGCCGGTCCCCCTGGTCCTGGAGGGTTTCCACCCGCCGGCCTTCGGTCATCAAGTAGATCCGGTTAAAGACGTTTCCCCAAACCGACACGAGCCGGTTTTCGGCGGCCTGCGTTTCCCGGCTGACCGAATTCATGGCGCTCAAATCCACGTGGAAGACGGGTTTGGCAAAGAAAAGCAGGGTGAGGGCGAAGAGGCCGGCGGCCACGGCCCCGGTCTTTCCCGTGGCGGCGAGCCGGTCGACCACGGGTTGCAGGGGCGGCCGATGGCGGCTCCTGGCCGGCGGCATTATCGGAAAGATCCTCGGGAATGCGAGTTGCACGAAGAGAAAGGAGCAGAGCACCCCCAGGGCCGTGAACTGCCCCAATTCTTCGAGGACCGGGAAGCCGGAAATGGAAAGGACGGCAAAGCCGCCGACGGTGGTCAGGGCCGCCAGCAGACCCACGGCCCAGATCTCTTCGGATGCGGCGTGCCCGGTGGTCTCTTCGGGGCGGTCGAGGAAGAGCAGATAGGCGATGCCGTGGTCCACCGTGATGGAGATGATGGCCCCCCCGAAGCCGAGCACCATGATGGAGATCGAGCGGTGAAGAAGGGAATAGAAGAAAAAGGCGGCCATGGTCCCCATGAAGGCGGGCAGGAGGGAAAGAAGCCCGATCAGGGGCCGGGGAAAGGCCAGAAGCAGAAGCAACGCGATGCCGACGGTGGCAAACACCACGGCGCGCTTCACGTCGTGGCGGACGATCAGTTCGTTGTCCAGGGCGGCCCGGTAGGCGCCCATGGG
>JBJKPT010000243.1:0-6028 GCA_046706045.1 Desulfobacterales bacterium | reverse complement strand
GTTGAGGACCGGGCAGGGGTGAAGAGCCCTTCGCCCCTACCGCATTTCCCGCTCCGCCGCCCCTCCGGAGGGCGCGTCCTTTTCGGCGCGACCGGTCTTGAACTCATAAAAAGCGCTTTTCCCCGCCTGGCAACCCGGACACTTGAACGGCGGCCGCGGATGGACGTGAATGTGACCGCAGCCGCCGCAACGCCATTTGTCCGTCTCGCGCCGTTGCGCACGGGGGCTTTCGGATGCGCCGTTATCCATCGGAGCACTCCCCGCTCGGCAACGGCCGCATCGTTCGGATCGATCGGAGGGGACGGGCGGGGTTCGTCACGGCGCCGTGTTCCATGTGGTGATCGGCAATCGGTAAAAGCGGATGGTATTGTTCAGCCTCTCCCAGTACGCGTTGTCCCGAGGCCTCTCCATGATCAGCACGATCCCTGCTTTCTTGCCGGCCCGCATGGCATGGTAAAGACTTTCGCCGATGGATTCGTACCAATGATCGGCATAGTCGAATTCGATGAGGTAGGTGCCGGTCAAACAGTCGTCATGACGGCCGAGGGAAAATCCCGAGCCGCTGAAATTTTTGGCACACCACCGATCCCGGTACCAACGTTTGCCGTGATGGCGGCCGGCGGCGGAAGCGCTCGCCGCAACCGCGATCACCAACGCCATGGCCAAGAAAAATCGCCGCATCCCCTGCATCGCTTTCGTGTGGTGGGCCGATCACGGCCGTTAACCTATCGACTTTTCGAAGGTTTCGGTCTTGCCCCCGGCGGTCTTCGTTTCCGTGCGTCCCTATACCACGATCCGGTGCTCACCGCAAAACCGGCATGCGGGGCATGTCGAAAAGGATGCGTCTTTGGCGCAGCTGGATCCAGCCGTCGGGCCGGGTGGGCGACCACCGGTGCGGGTTTGGCAGCACCGCCGCCAGGAGCGCCGCCTCCTCGGGCGACAGCCGCGCCGCCGATGAATGAAAATAATGCCGGGCCGCGGCTTCGGCGCCCCGGATGCCGTAACCCCAGTCCACGGTATTGAGATAGACTTCCAAAATGCGGCGTTTTCCCCACAGCGCTTCGATGAGCACCGTGAAATAGGCCTCGAGGAGCTTGCGGGCCACCGTTCGGTCCGGGGTACAGAAAACCGTCCGCGCGGTCTGCATGGAAATCGTGCTGGCCCCGCGGATTCGCCCCCCGGAGGCGATCTCCCGGGCGGCGTCCCCGATCTCGACGAAGTCGAACCCGTGATGATCCACGAACCGTTGGTCTTCACCGGCGAGAACGGCGCGCTGCAATTGCGGCGATATCCGGACCAGCGGTCGCCAATAGCGATGCGGCGGCTGGTAGCCCTGACCGGTGAGCCCGCCCACGATCCATTCGGAAGCCATGCGGAACGTAAACGGCGGATCAATGAACCGGAAGACCAGGGTGAGAAAAACCGTGAAGGCGATGAAGCCACCCACCGCCCATAAGAAATTCCGTAACGCCCGCCGAACGCCCTGTTTCCATGCCGGCCATGTTTTCTCCCGAGACACGGTTTCTATTTATGCAAACCCTGCGCAGGTGTCAACGGTGCCCTGAAAAATCGATGCCGCGGGCCAAACGGCCGGGGGCGCCGCCTTTTCACCCCTCCCGGGGTCGGCCCCGTCCGGTGTAAAAAAAGGTGGCGGCGGCATTGACACGCACTGGTTCCGGGCGTTAGAGAGAACCCATCCATGGAGGAGCCTTTTGCGCAATGCCCGCGCCGGACCAATCGACTGGACGGCACAGAGCATCGCGCCTTCGTGAATGTGCGCGATGGATGGAGCATTGGATCAACCCGGCCCCTGCCGAGGGGACCGATCACGAACGGGAGAGCACGGCATCAATGGGCGAGGCGTTTGATTTTTATCAGGACCATTCCATTCGCTATCTCGAGATGGCACTTTCCGCGGACCGGCATGAAACCCCCACCAACCCCGACGGATACGGCCGCTCCACGGGTCAATGCGGCGATACCGTCGAAATCTACCTCTGCGTCGGCGACGATCGGCTCGATACCGTCAGCTATTCCACGGACGGCTGCCTGAACACCAATGCCTGCGCCAATGCCGTGGTCCATCTGGCCGAAGGCCGCACCGTGGACGAAGCCTGGGAAATCACGCCGGAAACGGTGGCGGAATTTCTGGAGACCCTGCCGCAGGACCACTTCCATTGCGCGGAACTGGCCGTAGGCGCCCTCTACCGGGCCCTCGCCAACTACCGGGAAATGACCCGGGCCCCCTGGAAAAAGGCATACCGCAAGCCGTGATCAACGATCGGCGGTTTTCACCCGTTCCTTGACCGCGGACGGGAATCCCGCCGACGGCGGGCCCTTTCGGTTAGCGTCCCCATGCTTGGGGGCATGACCCCTTAGCGCGTCTTTCCCATCTCCCGCAACACGAAATTGAGGATCCCGCCGTGACGGTAGTAGCTCAATTCCACGGGGGAGTCGATGCGCGCGGTCACCGGAAAGGGGATGCGCCCGCCGTCGTGCCGGGTGGCGGTGACCGTGAGAACCTTGCCCGGTGTCAAGGTTTCGATTCCGGCGACATCGTATCGCTCCCGGCCGGTAAGCCCCAGGGATTGGTGGGTGGCCCCCGCCTCGAACTCCAGGGGCAGAACCCCCATGCAGACCAGGTTGCTCCGGTGGATCCGCTCGAAACTGCCGGCGATGACCGCCCGGACCCCCAGAAGGGCTGTTCCCTTGGCGGCCCAGTCCCGGCTGCTGCCCGTACCGTACTCTTTTCCGGCGATGACGATGAGCGGGGTGCCCTGCGTCCGATAGGCCATGGCCGCATCGTAGATCGTGGTCTTTTCCCCATCGGGCAACCGGAGCGTCACCCCGCCGCGCACCCCGGGCACCAGGAGGTTGGCGAGCCGGATGTTGCCGAAAGTGCCCCGCATCATGACTTCGTGGTTGCCCCGCCGTGAGCCGTAGCTGTTGAAATCGGTCTCGGCAACCCCCCGGGCCCTCAGGTAGTCGGCCGCCGGACTCTCCAGGGGAATGGTCCCGGCCGGTGAGATGTGGTCCGTGGTCACGGAATCGCCCAACAAAACGAGAATCCGGGCGCCGCGCACATCGGAAAGCGCGGGCACCTCCCGGGTGATGCCCTTAAAAAAAGGTGGCTCCTTGATGTAGGTGGAATCCTTTTCCCAGCAATATTTTCCCCCTTCGGGAACCGGCAGGGCGTTCCACCGGTCCGCGCCGTCAAAGATGGTCGCATAGCTGTTGCGAAACATCTCGGCTTTGACCTCGGCGCCGATCAAGGCCTGGATCTCGGCCGGATCCGGCCAGATCTCGGAAAAAAAGACCGGGTTGCCGTCTTTTCCCGGGCCGATGGGCTCCGTCGCAAAATCGATGTCGACCCGGCCGGCCAGGGCATAGGCGACCACCAGAGGGGGGGAGGCCAGAAAATTGGCCCGGGTCAAGGGGTTGATCCGGCCTTCGAAATTCCGGTTTCCGCTGAGCACCGACGCCACCACCAGATCCCGCGTCTGAACGGCTCGGGCGATGGGTTCGGCCAGGGGTCCGCTGTTTCCGATACAGGTCGTGCAGCCGTAGGCCACGTGGTTGAACCGCAGCCGATCGAGGTAGGCCTGGAGTCCACTGGCCCGAAGGTAGTCCATGACCACCTTGGAGCCGGGGGCGAGACTGGTCTTGACCCAGGCCCGGGTGGCAAGCCCCTTTTCCACGGCATTTTTGGCCAACAAGCCGGCGCCGATCAGGACCGCCGGGTTCGAGGTGTTCGTGCAACTCGTGATGGCGGCGATCACCACCGCGCCGTGATCGATCTGCCGCGCGGCGGCCTCCAGATCCGGGGAGGCGAAAGGGTCGATCGCCGGGCTGTGGGTCGGCGCTTTGCCGCCCTCGTGTTCCCAGTGCGTCTGGCCCTCGGCTTCGTTTGCCGGGATCCGCGGCCCCTTGCGTGCGTCGTTAAAGGTCTTTTGAAAGGCCGGGGCCATGGCGGAAAGAGCGATCCGGTCCTGGGGCCGTTTGGGGCCGGCAAGGCAGGGCACCACCGTGGCCATGTCGAGTTCGACCACATCGGTGAACTCCGGAACGGCCCCCTTGTCGGTGCGAAACAGCCCCTGCGCCTTGCAGTAGGCCTCGACCAGGGCCACGCGCTCCTCGGGGCGGCCCGTCAGGCGCAGGTATTCCAGGGTCTTTTCGTCAACCGGGAAAAAGCCCATGGTGGCGCCGTATTCCGGCGACATGTTCGAAATGGTGGCGCGGTCTTCCACGCTCAGGGTCGAAAGCCCGGGGCCGAAATATTCGACAAATTTTCCCACCACCCCCTTTTTCCGCAATATCTCCGTGACGGTGAGCACCAGATCCGTGGCCGTGGCCGATTTGGGAAGCGCCCCGGTCAGCCGGAACCCGATCACCTCGGGGGTCAACAGGGTATACGGCCGGCCGAGCATCACTGCCTCGGCCTCGATGCCGCCGACGCCCCAGCCCAGGACGCCGATGCCGTTGATCATCGTCGTGTGCGAATCCAGACCGACAAGGGTGTCGGGAAACGCGAGGACGGTACCGTCCGTCTCCTTGGAAAAGACCACCCGCGCCAGGTACTCGAGGTTCACCTGGTGGCAGATGCCGGTCGCCGGGGGGACCACCTTGAGATGGTCGAAGCTTTTCTGGCCCCAGCGCAAAAAGGCGTACCGCTCGCGGTTGCGGCGGTAGTCCATCGCCTCGTTTTTTTCAAAAGCGGTGTTGTCGCCATAGTGATCGACCTGGACGGAGTGATCGATCACCAGTTCCGCATCGATGATGGGGTTGATGCGCATGGGCGCGCCGAAAAGCCGGTCGGCGGCTTCGCGCATGGCGGCCAGATCCACGACGGCCGGCACCCCTGTGAAATCCTGGAGAAGAACCCGTGCCGGCATGAACGGTACCTCGTAACGCGCGCCACCGGCCGGCGCCCAGCGGGCCATGTGGGTCACATCGTCCGCCGAAATCAATGCGCCGTCTTCATTTCTCAGCAGATTTTCGAGCAAGATCCGGATGCTGAAAGGCAGCCGGTCGATATCGACCCGGATCCGGTCGGTCAGCCGGGCGAGGCTGAAATAGGCCACGGATCGGCCGTTCACCGCCAAGGTGGCGCGGGTGCCGAAACTGTCAAGCGCTGCACTCATGGGTACCCCTTTCGGAAATTGAATGATATCGATTCGTTGAGTTTATGCCTGGACCGCCGGGCGTAGGATTTGCGGGAGTTCGGCCGTGCCTGCGGGGCCGAACCGGCGGTTGGGTGCGCCGGAAAAAACCGATGATTCCTATCGATCGACGATCATAGCGATTCTCAATAAATTTACAACCTTTTGTTTGCCCCGGCGGCACGTTCGCCGGGCTCGGGTGTTGACAGAAGAAAGTGACTTGGGTATAGGAAGTGGCTTGGTTCGGGCGCAGTTAGGGGAATGGCGTGCAATCGGTAATGAACCCGGCACGTTGAAATTTCGCGCCCCCGTTGCTTCGGCACACCTTCCGGGAGGTTGGAGATACGCCAGTGACCACGAAGCTGGAAGCCACACTTATGCGGCATGCGCCCGCAATCGTCGAAAAATGGTTTGATCTGGTCGTCAACACCTATCCTCCCGACACCGCCCGGTTCCTCAAATCCAAAAAGGATCCCTTTGCCAATCCGGTTGGCCAGACCACCCGAAAGGGCGTGGAGGCCGTTTTCCGGCAACTTTGCGGCGAGATGGATCGCGACAAGATCACCGCGGCCCTGGATCCCATCGTTCGCATCCGTGCGATCCAGGATTTCACCCCTTCCCGGGCCGTCGCCTTCATTCCCGATTTGAAGCAGATCATCCGCACCCTCCTGAAGAGCGAGATCACCACCTTCGAGGCCCTTGCCGAGCTTATCGACTTCGAGCGGCGCATCGACCGGGTGAGTCTCATCGGCTTCGATATCTACATGGTTTGCCGGGAAGAGGTGGCGCAATTGCGGGTGAGCACGGAACGGGAAAAGACGTACAAAGCGTTTGCTAGGGCAGGCCTGATTGTCGAGGATCCGGACCCT
>JBJKPT010000242.1:0-5029 GCA_046706045.1 Desulfobacterales bacterium | reverse complement strand
TACTAACACCTCGCGTCGAATCGGTGTTCATGCCCGGGAAGAACATACCGAAATGCGTGCCGCCATCGACCTCGTTTTGGACAAACTGCGCAAACAGATCACCAGCACGAAAGCCAAGCTCCGGCAGACCAAAAATCGGTCGAGCCACCGTACCCCGGAACCCGATGGCGTTGTCCAGGAGGTGCCGGTCCTCTGATGTTTCACGACAACACGTTATAACCGCTTGTTCAAACGGGTCAGGCCGAACGGTCTGCCCCGTTTTTGATTGAAGGCGCTTACGGGTGCTGGATCCACACCCGTTCCTCCGGTTCGGGGTGTTTGGCCGCGATCGCCGTCTGCCGGGAGATGTACCGGTCCAGGGCGAACTGGATCCCTCCGCCGAGGACCGTAATCCCGGCTGCGGCCAGAAACGCCGTGCGGTAGGCCACGCCTTCACCGGCGCCGGCGGCAAGAAGGGAATCGGTGATGGGCCCGGCCACCAGGGTTCCGGCCACCCCCCAACTCAGAAAAAAAGTGGCATTGAACACGCCAAAGAGCCGTGCCCGCTTTTCGGACGGCATGAGGGTGGCGGCATAGGTGTAGGAAGCTGCCATGAGGATCACATCGGAGACGCCGCGCAGGAAGCCCGCCAAATACACCAGGCTGAGGTGATCGGTAAGCGTGAGGATCAGAAGGGCGATGATGGCAAGCAGCGCCCCGAGAAGCAGGGCGTTCCCATCGCCGATGCGCCGCCCAATCCGGCCTGCCACGAAGCCGCTGAGGATCATGGCCACGGATTGGGTGTTGACGATATAGCTTAGAACGGCGCTGGAAACGGCGAATCCGTCTTTTAGCACCAGGTATTGGGGCAAAATGATGGCGATGGAATTACGGCCGAAATTGATGAAGACCATCGCCGTGAGAAATACGGCGAAGATGGCGCTGTTATGCGCCGGCGCATTGACCGGATCTGGATCGCCTCCCTGTCGCACGTGCCGAACCCCGCCTTCGGGAACCCAGCGCATCGGAATGACCGAGACGAACATCGCCGCCGTGGCCACGAAAAAAAGCGCCCCCTGGTGGAAACCCCATCCGGCATACCGGAATCCCAGGCCGTCGTAGAGCAGACCCCCGATCCAGACCCCGCCGATACGGCCCAATCCGCCGATGCTGGCGAGTTTTCCCTGGATGTCGGTGCGCCGCTGCTCCGGGTAGAGATCCGCAATCAAAGCGCTCCAGCCCACATTGGACATGGACCAGAAGACTTCCACAACGGTCAATCCCAGGATAATCGCGAACCCGGCCGCGGCCGGGGTCGGGCTGATTCGATGGGCATACCAGACGATCAGGGTGCCAAAACCGGCCAATATTTCGCCGGTGACGATCAACCTCCGGCGCACTTGAAACCGGTCTGAAATCGGCCCCCAGATAAACATCTGCGCAGTGATGTTGGCAATCATCGGCAGGGTGGCAAAGAGCGTGGTTTCCGTTACGCTCAAGTGGAGAAAATAGCGCAGATAGATCGACAGGAAGGCATAAAACAGGCCGCGGCGAAACATGGCAAGGGCTTCGAAGGACGAGAGCCCGAGAAAGATTTTGTGCTTCGATGCGGACCCGCTCACGGTTGATCTCGTTTTTGATGGAATCGTCCGGCGTTCGGCAACCTCGCACCGCAACGCCGTTTGTTTCTCATTGGACCATGTTGCATGATGCTGGAAGGGGAAAAGCAATTGCCATCCAATGGACAAACCGGTATGATCAATTTCATTGCGAGGGTCAAGGAACTTTTTGGGGAAACATCGAGTGCATCTTCCGGCATCCGAAAGGTTGTTCCGATCGAACCCGCCGCATTCAAACCTCGGCATCATGCCCGATGGTTCCGATCGCGCGTTCCGAAGGACAAGCCCATGGACAGAGTCCTCATTGTCGATGATGATCCGATTTTGTTGAAAATGCTCACCCGGAAGCTGGGCAAGTTCCGTGAACGCTTTTTGGTGGTGCCCGCGACGGATGGTCGGGAAGCCATTGCCATTCTAAACGATCAGGCCATATCCGTCCTCGTAACCGACATCCAGATGCCCCACGTGGACGGCCTGGCACTGCTCGCCCACGTCAGCCAGCATTTTCCTCATATGCCCTGCTTCGTGATGACCGCCTACGATTCTCCCGAATTACAGAAGCAGTTGCCCCAGGACCTTATTCGGTTTTATCGGAAGCCGTTTCATGTCGACGATTTCGCTCGGGATCTGCTCAAAGCGCTCAACCTGTCCTACGAAGCCCTGGCTCAGGGGCGGATTTCCCTGCATTACTTGTTGAGGATCGCCGAGATGGAGCAGGTCACCTGCACCTTTGAGATCCGCTCGGCCGGCGGCCCGGCGGGGGTTATGCACTTCCACCACGGCATCTTGCTGGACGCATCCTGCAAGGACAAGCGCGGAGAAGATGCCGCCATCGAACTGCTTCGCCTGTCCAATACCGCCTTCAAGGTTTCCTTTTGTTCCGAGGAAATCGCCACCCGCCGCATCAACCGGGATTTGGGCGCCATTCTTCAACGGGCCGCCGCCCCGGCCGCGTGGCCGGCATCGCGGTATCGTTAAGTCTCAACCGGCGGCATCGCCCTTTAATCCAATGGCCTCGGCGACCTCACGCATGCCCGCGATGGTCTCGGTGATGAGTTCCGACAGTTCCATTCCGAGCATCTCCGCCCCCCGTTCGATGATGGTCCGATCGACGCCGGCGGCAAACCGTTTGTCTTTCCATTTTTTTTTCACAGACTTGGCCGTGAGGTCACAAACGCTGCGTGAGGGACGCACCAGCGCCGTCGTGGTGACCAGACCGGTAAGCTCATCCACGGCAAAGAGGGTTTTCTCCATTCGTGTTTCCGGGCGAACCTCCGAGCAGATGCCCCAACCGTGACTTACCTCCGCCCGGATGAGCGTTTCGGGCCAATGGTGTCCCCGCAGGATTGCCTCGCTTTTTTTGCAGTGCTCCTCCGGGAATCGCTCGTAGTCGAGATCGTGGATCAGGCCGACGATTCCCCAAACCGTTTCGTCTTCGCCGAATTTTTGTGCCATGTGGCCCATCACGGCCTCCACGGCCAGCGCGTGGCGGATCAGACTCTCGGAGGAATTGTATTGCGTCAGCAGGGCGAAGGCCTCCTCGCGGGTCGGTGTTTCGGCGGTCATGACGGTCTCCTTTGATGCCTGAAGAGGTTTAGCCGGGTATCGGCAGATTGCGAATTCCTAATCGTCCTTCAGCCATTCGCTGAAGGTGCGGGTTTCTTTGGCCAGGCGGTAGCGGATAAAGGCATCCAGGCAGATCATGGCCCGGTTGGCGGTCAGAAAGGTCGGAATACCGCCGGCGTCGAGCACCTGGCCGAATTTGTTGTAGACGGCGCCGGCACCCGAAGCAACACAGACCGATACCACCATCGGTTTGCGGTGTTTGCGGGCGAGGTTGACGATGCGTGCCGCGACGTTTTCCCTCACCCGGTCGATTTCTTCGTCGGTGGTGTGGATCAGCCCTCCCTGGGGAACGATGGAGACGCAGAGGGCGTCCACATTTTTCGATCCGAGGACGATATCGATGCACCGTTCGAAGGTCTCGTCGCCGGCCATGGGGGTCAAATCCAGCAAGGGATCGGCCGCCACGTACGGCGGAAGCACGGCTTCCAGGGCACTCACGGTGTCCGCCTCGAAGTCGGCCACCACCAGGCCGCGCAGGTTGTCCGCCGCAGAGGTTTTTTCGTAGCCGGCATTGGCGATGATGGCCACCCGGTTGCCGCGCACGGGGAAATCGTTGAGAAGCGCGAAGGTTTTAATGAAATCGCCGTGGTCGATCATGGTGTCGGCGACAATCAGCCCCGCCTGTTTCATGGCCGCTTTGGCCACCCGGTACTCGCCGGCGATGCTGGCCGTGTGCGATTCCGTGGCCTTGCGGCCCGCCTGGGTGCGGCCGGCCTTATAGACCACCACCGGTTTGGTGCAGCGGGTGGCGATGTTGAAGAACTTCCGGCCGCCGCCGGGTTTGAACCCTTCGATATAGCAGCCGATGACGTCCACGGCCGGGTCGCTGTCGAAGTAATGGATGAGATCGGCCGCATCAATGTCCAGCTGGTTGCCGTAGCTGACGATCACCTTGGGGGAGATGGCGTTTCGAAGGTTGTAGATTTCCGTAATGCCCAGCGCCCCGCTCTGACTCAGAATCGCGACGTTTTGCTCCTTGTCCATGCGGACGGAAAATTTTTCTTCGGGGATGAAAAAGGTGTTGATCCCCGGGAAATGATCGCTTCCGGCATAGACGATACCCAGGCAGTTGGGTCCCATGATCCGCATTCCGGTTTGGGTGGCGATCGCCAGGATGCGTTTTTCGGTTTCGACGTTTTTCCCGATCTCGCTGAAGCCTCCGGGAATCAGGATGACCGCACGCACCCCTTTCCGGGCGCAGGCCTCCACCACCGGCAGGGTGAATTCGGCCGGAACGGTCACCACGGCAAGATCCACCGGTTCCGAGATGTCGGTCACCGCGGAAACGATATCGAACCGTTGGCCGAGGATCTCGATGGTCCCCCCCTTGGGGTTGACGCAGCGGATATCGGTGCGGCCCATTTTGATCAGGTTGCGGACGATGATGTTGCCGGCCTTGTCGTTGTTCGAGGCGCTCACTCCCACGACGGCGATTCCCGTTGGTTCGAAGAAGGCCCGGAGACTTTCACGGTCCGTGGTGAGGCGGGGCTTTTTTCCCGGTTCCCGCAATGCGAACCGGGCCAGTCCGTCGAGGGCGATAAATCTTCCCAGAGCATCGAAGACAAAGGGGTTGACCTCGAACTCCTGGATCACGAATCCGGTGTCGCCGTCATAAAAATTGGAAAAATGTGTGGCCGCGCGGCTGAATCGGATCCCGGCGTCGACGATTTTGCGGGTGTAGTCGGTATGCCCCTCGACCAGGTATTTGAGCTGGATCTTGGTCGAATCGAGCAGGGCCTGGGCCCAATCCCGGTCGATGGGTGGCAGGATCAGGTTGGGGGGGCTGAAATGGGTGGCGAAATGTT
>JBJKPT010000241.1:0-2429 GCA_046706045.1 Desulfobacterales bacterium | reverse complement strand
ACATGAGACAGATGGAAAAGCGGCTGGACGAGGTCACCTCGGTACACCCTCAACTCGTACGGAAAGGGCACCGGATCGAGGGGCTCGCGATTCCTTCCACCGGGGCACTTCTTGACGGCTGCAAGCGCGTCGAAAAAGAGATGAAGGCGCCCGTGACCGTGCTCATCCACGGCGATTTCAACGTGAACAACATCGTCTACAACGACAACACCCCGAAGGTGGGGTTTATCGATTTGCACCGCTCGCGGCAGGCGGATTACGTTCAGGATGCGTCGGTATTTCTCATTTCAAATTTTCGGTTGCCGATTTTCGATCCGGACCGGCGGGATCGGTTGAACCGGGTCATCCGCCATTTTTTTGATCTTTTTTCCGATTTTGCGGAAAATCAGGACGACCGGACGTTTCCGATCCGAATGGCTCTCGCCCTGGCAAGGTCGTTTTTAACCTCCTGCCGGTTTGAATTGAATCCTGCTTTTGCCAAGGAAATGGCGTTTCGATCCCATTATTTGATGGAAAAGGTCATCGATCACACGGAGAAGCCGGGCGAAGCGTTTTTCCTCCCCCGGGAAATTCTCTTCTATTAATCGAAAAAGGAACGGGGCGTCACGCCGAAGGCCGTAAAGGACAGCCCTCGTGGAAACCGAGGCAACGCCCCGCCAGTGGTGAACGAATGGGAAACGACCGAACCTATCGCATCGGCGTCGTCGGCACTTTCGGCGGCTGGTCTTCAGAGAAACTCGCCGATGCGGTCGCCCGGCGGACCGGTTACCGCTTGCTGATCGATTTGAAGGATGTGCGGGCGGATCTGACCGAAGGAAAGGTCTGGTTCAACGACGTGGATCTTTCGACCCTCGATGCTCTTCTGATCAAAAAAGTCGGCGCCCGGTATTCTCCCCATCTGCTCGACCGGCTGGAAATTCTGAGGTATCTTCACGGCCGCGGGGTGAAGATGTTTTCCGATCCGGCCCGAATCATGCGGGTGCTCGATCGTCTGAGCTGTACGGTGACCATGAAGCTGGCGGACATCCCCATGCCGCCCACGGTCATCACCGAGGATGTCCAAGGAGCCACGGCGGCGGTCGAGGCGTTCGGCGAAGCGGTCTTCAAGCCGCTTTATTCGACCAAGGCCCGGGGCATGGTGGTGATGCGCAAAGGCCCCGGGCTCCGCGAGGAGATCGAGCGGTTCAAGGAAGAAAATCAAATTCTTTACATCCAGCAAAAAATCGACCATCGGGGGCAGGACCTGGGGATCACGTTTCTTGGAGGAAAATACCTGACCACCTACGCCCGCTGCCAAAGCGATGCATCGATCTGGAACACGACCACCCCCAACGGCGGAAAGTACAAGCCCTGTCACCCGCGGGAGGAAATCATATCCCTGGCACAGAAGGCCCAGGCGCCGTTCGGGCTTGATTTCACGTGCGTGGATGTCGCTCTGACCCGGGAGGGCCCGATGGTCTTCGAGGTTTCCGCTTTCGGGGGGTTTCGTGGCGTCGAGACGGCCGCCGGCATCGACGTTGCCGGGCTTATGGTGGATTATGCCCTGAAGCGATTGCAGAGGATTCCATGAGCCAACCGGAAGTCGATATCAAAACCCTGACGGACACGTTTCGGGGGCAGTATCCTTTCTCCCGCCGGCTGGATCTGCGATTTGCAGACTGCCGTATCGCCGTCGACGCGAATTCGTCCGGGCTGATCGATTCCCTGGCTGAATACTTCGGCGGTTTCGTGACGGCCTCCGCCGAAAGGGATGATACCGGCCCTGCCATTCGCATAACGGCGGTGGAAGCGCCGGCCCCGGATATTCCGAAAGCCTTTGCCGTCAAACCGCCCGATCCCGGAAAGACAAAGATCAAGGAAGAATTTATCGATCTTCCCGGAGGCCGGATCGTTCGCAAGCGGCTGACCGGTATGCTCTTTCTTTTTGGAAACGGCGTGAACATGGCGATCGGCCCTTGTCAGGAAAATCTGAACCAGGTGGTCAATTTCATCAACAACCGGTTTATCGAATGGAAGCTTTGCCAGGGCGGGCTCCTGGGGCACGCCGCAGGGGTGGCACGAAACGGCCGGGGACTCGCCGTGGCGGGCATGGCGGGGGCAGGCAAGTCGACTCTTGCCCTGGAGCTGATGGGCTATGGGCTGACCTTTATCAGCAATGACCGCCTGATCATCCTGAAGGAAGGAAGATCGCTGCGGATGTGGGGGGTCGCCAAGATGCCCCGCGTCAATCCGGGAACGATCCTGAACAATCCGCGATTGAGCGGCATTTTGCCGGCCGAGGAAGCGGCCCGCTTGGCATCGCTTAACAGGGAAGCGCTCTGGAATCTGGAATCCAAATACGACGCCTTCATCGACCGATGTTTCGGCGACGGACGATTCGATCTGCATGCGGAGATGGCCGGCCTGGTCATATTGAACTGGAAACACGG
>JBJKPT010000240.1:0-2559 GCA_046706045.1 Desulfobacterales bacterium | reverse complement strand
AGCACCAGCGGGCGATAGAGCTGGTGGGTCCACTTGGCGAAAGGCACCTCCAGCACCAGCATCGGAACGGCGATCATCAGGTGGATGGCGTACGCATAATAGGTGGCCAAGGGCATTCCCATCAGGCGGGTCGCGTGGATCGCGATGCCCGTGAAGGCCGTCAGCCAGAGGAGGATCAAAAAGGCCCAGTCCGTTGAATGGCTGTGGGCATAAACCGTTTTTTTCTTCTTCAGCCGGCCAACCATCGCGTAGCTGACCCCGTAGAGGATGGCGAAGGTCGCGTAGTAGCCGAGCAGCCGAACGGGGTTCCACAGGGGCAGAATCGTGTCCCGCTGAAACCATCGGAGGCAAACGACCACAAGGAAAAAAACCGTGCAATAACCGGTCATGATCAGCAGGTGGACGAGCCACTGCGTCCTGCGGGAAGGGGTATCGCAATCGTTGAATCGTTTCTGGGTCAGAAAGTGCAGGATGAACGTCTTGGCTTCTCTGAAGTAAATGGCGATGGGAACGCCGCGAAGCCGGCGGCTCCCGGACGGCCGCCGGGCGCCCGGATCCGGCGCGGCATACTGGGCTGGATCCCCCATCACCGCGGTGAAAAGCCGGTACCCGTTGCTCAGAAGGAAAAACGAGAGCACCATCAGGAGGATCAGATCGAGGATTTCGATGACGTGGTTGGGGGCGAATACGTTCAATGCCACGGTATCGGTGCGCATGGGGCCGTGGAAGAAATAAAAGCCGAGCCCGACCAGGAAGGCCACAAAGAGGATGGCCGTTATTTCGAAGATTTTGGAGGTGTAGAAAAGCCGGGATATGCCGGTCCAGTCGTACGCGGATGTCAGGTAGCGCCGGAGCCCCATGATCACTTCTCCCGGGTCGGCGTCCCTCGGGCATGTTTCGCTGCAATCGCCGCAGTAATAGCAGAGCCATGGCTCGGGACTCTGCATGAGCCGCTTTTTGTCTCCCAATTGCAGATAGCGGATCACCTTGCGCGGAAACGGCGTGGTGGCGTTCGAAAGAGAACAGACCGCCGTGCAGTTGCCGCAATTAAAGCAGGCGGCGGCATCTTTCAGACCGAATTCTTCCAGACGGGGCAAAAATTGCGGATCGACCGTTGTCGTCATGGACTATCTCCTTGGACTCACGAAAAATTGCCTATCCTCGGATGGACACTATTTCCCCGCCAACTCGTATTTGAAATAACTGCCGTCTTTTGCGCCTTCGCTGACCAGGCCGTACTTTCTCAGGGTCGCCACGTACAAAAGCACCTCGGCGGTGGGAAGGCCCGTCGCCCCGGCGATTTCCGGAACCGTACCGGTTCCCTTTTCGATGGCGTCGCGGATGGCCTGGATGGTTTTGGTTTGGGCCTGGATGGTCTTCCGGGCCCTTTCGATGCTCGACTTTCGCGATTCCCTCAGGTGCTTCAGGGCTTCTTTTTCGGTGTTTTTCGTGTCCGTCATGATGGTGTTTTCTCCTCAGGCCGCAACGATCGCGTCGACCATGTCTTCGTACTGCTTGAGCGTCCACCCCTTGACGTCGATGGCGTTTTCCGGACAGGCGGCGACACAGATTCCGCATCCGGTGCACAGGGCGGGATTCACCTGCGCCCGCCGCGCCGTCGCGCCGTTGATGTCAACGGTTTCCATTTTCAAGGCCTTTGTGGGGCAGACCTCCACGCAGGCACCGGTCCCGCGGCAACGGTCGTTATCGATCCCGGCCACAAACGGATCCAGTTCCACGTAGCCCTTGGACAGCAACACGGCCGTTTTGGCCGCGGCCGCCTGGGCCCCGCAGCAGGCCTCGGTGATGTCCATGGGCGCCTGGCAGGTGCCGGCCAGAAGAATTCCCGTGTTCGCGAGCTCCACCGGGCGAAGCTTGGGGTGCACTTCCTGCAAAAAGCCGTCGGCGCCCACCGGCAGCTTCATCATCTCCACGAGATCGCCGATCTTTCCCGGGATCATCCCGACCGATAGAACCACGAGGTCCACGTAGGCCGAGACCTCCTCGCCGAAGGTCAGGGTATCGGTGACCGTCACCTTCAGGGGATAGTCTTTCCCGGAAACGCGCTCGACCGTGGGCGGGCTTTCGGGCGTGTAGCGGAAAAAGAGCACGTTTTTCGCCGAGGCGCGGTCGTAATAGGCTTCGTGGCCGCGACCGTACGTCCGGATGTCGCGGTAGTAATCCAGGACATGGGTGCCCGGGTGGCGCTCCCGGACTTCGAGCGCCGCCTGCAGCGTCGCGCTGCAGCAGGTTCTCGAACAGTACTCGTTCAGACGGCCGCTTTCGTCCGGTTCGTGGATTCCCGGGATCTGACGGCTGCCCACGCAATGGATCAGGGCCATCTGCCGGATGGGCCGGCCGTTTAGGATCAGCGTGGCCTGCGTCTCCTTGGAAAGGGCCATCTGCCGGATCAGTTCGGGCAGGGTGATCACTTCCGGGTTGTCCCCGAAGCCGAATTCCCCGCGTCGCGGCGTGTAGGTTTCAAAGCCGGTCGCAAACACGATGGTTCCGGTATCGATCCGTACGGTTTCGCTGCCGGTCGGGACCGCGGCGGGAAAG
>JBJKPT010000239.1:0-3263 GCA_046706045.1 Desulfobacterales bacterium | reverse complement strand
GCCGTCTCGAACGGGTCGACCACCCGCGCCGTCAGGCCGTTTAAGATCGTGTAGAGCGCATTTGCGATGACCAGCGGATCCACCGACAGGTGAGGTGTGGAGCTGTGCCCGCCCCGGCCCTGGATCTTGACCAGAAAGGTATCCATCGACGCGGTGACAACGCCTTTTCGGGCTTTCACTTTGCCCGCCTCCAAATCGGGGGTCACGTGCAGCGCCATGGCGGCGTCCACCTTCGGATCCACCATCAACCCCGCCTTGATCATCGATTCGGCGCCGGTGCCGAACTCCTCGGCCGGCTGAAACATCAATTTTACGGTCCCCTGGAGTTCTGCTTCCCGCGCCTTCAACAGGCGCGCCGCCCCGAGAAGCATCGCCGTGTGCAGGTCATGCCCGCAAAGGTGACCGTTTTCGTTGCGGGATCTGAATTCGAGCGCGGTCGTTTCCTTCGTGGGCAGGGCATCCATGTCCGCCCGGAGCAGGAAGGTCTTTCCGGCCTTCCCGATGACCGCGACGAGACCGGATTGCCCTGCCGCACGCGGTTCGATTTCCATCCCCTTCAACCGCTCGACGACGAATCGCTGCGTTTCGGGCAATTCGAAACCGATTTCAGGCTTCGTGTGCAGGGTCCTGCGCCAGGCGATGAGATCGCGCTTGGCCTCCCGGGCTGCTTTCAGAAGCGCATGCATTCCCCTCCCCTTTCCGATGGCGATGCAGCCGGGGCCGCCTCGTGCCGGCCCGGCCCGGTATCGATAAATTCCACTTTTCCATTCACCGTCGTCTTGGCGACTTTCGTATCCTCGTTCTCCAAACGGCATCGTCAATGACTTAAAGACGTTCGATGATTCTTCCGATCACATCCGGGATTCGCTCGAGAACATCCGGCAGGTACACGCGCTCCCCGGCCTGATGAATGCACTTCGCGCCGGGACCGATCATGAGCGAAGGGATGTTCAACCTTGCAATTCGCTCCACCGGCACGTCGTAGGCCGACCTCGGTATGCTCAGATTCTCCAGAAACTGCCGATCTTCCCGAGGGCAAGCGCACGAGAGGTAGCTCATGTCCGTCATGCCGGACAGATAGGGAACCGGCTCGACCGTTACGGCGTGGCGTGAGGCCATGTATTCGCCCAATCCATCCAGGCAGTCGCCGATGTCCTTCTCAATGTACTTGTTGTTCACGGCAAGGTAATAGGGCGGAGCGATCCCGATGACGACCACGGGACCCATGATCTGCGCTTTCTCCAGGATCGCCTTCATGTAGTGAATGCTTGCGGTCTGCAGGTTGATCCCGCCGGCTCGGATTTCTTCGACAAGCCGAGCATCGAGCGCCTCTTTGAACAACTCGTAGTCCTTCGCCCCGCTTCGAAGGCGCGCTTCCAGCTCCGTCATCAGCACCACGTCGCCTTTGAAGCGCCGGCGGCAGGATTCCTCGATGAAGCCCTTGCCCTTCATCGTGTCGAAAGCCTTGTCATAGGCGGCGATGGCCTTTGTCAGGGCATCGGAACAAATGCGCCTCAGGTCTTCGAGGATCGCCATCGGCCTTTTGTTGTTCAGAAACAAAATGTTCAAGCAGGCGGCGCTGTATTCGGGGATGGATACATCGTAGGTTGTCTTCAAGTCCCGCATGAGCAGCGTCGTCGGCGGCTGGGTGAAGACGCCGTCGTCCTCCGAGACCATGTCGGTCCGGAGCTCGGCGCCGCGGACGATCTCGGAAAGGATGAGCGCCGAATTGAGTCCGTTCAGCAGGTCGGCGGAATGCGCGAGCACGCCCTTCGCCAGGATCACCGGCAGGAATTTGCCCATGCTGCCCTGGATCAACTGAACCGATTGCCGGGTGCCGATTCCGATATTCTGCGGTTCGGTGATGATCGAAAGCCGATAGTCCAATGCGTAGCGGTCCTTCAAGCGTTCAAAAAGTTCCACGGCCTGCAGGGCGCCGGCGGAAATGTTTTCCTCGTCGGGCACCGCGACAAACAGAATGATCACCGCTTCGTTGGGGTGGGTGAACAGGGCATGCAGGTTGATGGCCAAACCCGATTTCATGTCTGCGACGCCGCGGCCAAAGCACCAGCGGTCATCGCGCAAATCGCGATCCAGTTCTTCGTCCTGGATTTGCATCGAGCGCATCTTTTCCTTGAGAAGGACCGGCGAAAGGGCATAGGGCTTGAGAATGCCGTAGGACTCAATCTCCACCGCGTCGTAATGACCTTCCAGGATCACGGTGCGCTTGCCGCTTCCCTTTCGAAGCGCCCACACCACGGGGCGCCGCAGGATGTCACCGTTTTCGTATACCCCGCAACATTCCGGATGCTCGACGAAATAAGGGCTCTCCCTTACGAGCGAATGAATCTTTTCCGCCATGGCCCGCTCTTTCACCGTGCCGGTATCGCTTTGCACACTCACCAATTCGAGCATCAGTTCTTTGATGGATCGCATGATTCTCCTTTTCGGTTCCGTGGTCGAGAAATTTGTTGCCGCCGATTTTGCAAGTTATGGACCAATCGCCATCACACCCGGAATGCCGTTTCGAATTGGAATGAGGATTTTTGATCCAATGCGACGGTTCCGCAAAAAAATCGCCGGCCGGGCTTTCGCTACCTAGTGTCCATCCCAGGATCGGCAATTTTGCGTGAGGTCAAGGCGGACGGACGATTGGAACCGGAGGAATAGCGGGCTATTTCGAGGATTCCAATCGATCGGCCAACGCAGACATCGCGGAAAAGGGCCATTCTGCGATGGGCACTACCTAAAATTCCGATGGATTGTCGCTACGGAAGTGACCGTGCGCCATCCGGGCCGGGGTGACGGGAGAGATGGCGGACCCACGGCGGATTCTCCGATAAATGCCGCGATGCGGGGCGCACCGAAACGGATTGGACCGCTGCGGCGAAACGCCGGGAGGCGCCGTCGGCGCCGTGCTCCCCCACGGGTTTACGAAACCTCATCGGCCGCCGTTACCCGCGGGCCCAAGGCCAGTACCCGGACGACCACGTTGCCCTTGACCCGGCTGTATTCCAGAAGGGTATTCTCGGATTCGCCTTCCACGTAAAATCGCTCCACCGGACCGAAAATCATCTCGGCTTCTTCCGGGGAACACGTCGGCAGGTACGGACGGAACACCCGGGGATCGTAGAACCGGAAATAGACCGACTGGCCCTGCTCGTTTCGCACCATGACGTATCGCCGAAAATGCCGGAGCAACGCGTCCAGCGATGCCTTGGAGACCAGGAAAATGCCCCAGTTGTCCCGCCACCCGTCCCGAA
>JBJKPT010000238.1:0-4972 GCA_046706045.1 Desulfobacterales bacterium | reverse complement strand
CCGGTGGTGGAGATCACCGGCACCCCGCAGGCCATGGCCTCGCCGGCCGGCAGACCGAAACCTTCGTAGATCGAGGGAACCACGGCCATGGCCGCCCGGGCATACTGGCGGATGAATTCCGCATCGTCGATGCCACCCGCAAACGTGACCCGCCCGCCGATCCCCAGGCGGCCAATCAACCGGACCACCCCGCCATCTTTTTTCGGAGTGCCCACGACCATCAGCCGGACGGCTCGTTTGGCCGCAACCGCGGCCACGGCCTGGAGCAGGTAATAGAGCCCCTTCAACGGCGTGTCCGAGCTGTTGGTGACGATGATGCGGCCCGGCTCCCGGGCGACACCGGCAAGGGGTCGGAACAGATCCGTGTCGATGCCGTTGGGGACGGTGACGAACCGTTCGTCCGGGATTCTAAACGCGGTGCGGATGTCCTTCCGGGCGCAATCGGAAACCGTCAGGATCCGCCGGATCCGGCGAGCCACCCGGATTTGCATGGGGATGAAGGAAAACCACCGCCAGTGTTTGAATTTTTTCCACGGCGAGTGGACCGAGCGAACGGCGATGGCCCGGTCCACGGTGATGGGATGGTGGATCGTCGCCACGGTGGGGATCCGTTTGCTGATGGCCCAGATGCCGAAGCCCAGGCACTGGTTGTCGTGGACGATGTCGTAGTCGGGGAACCGTGACCGCAGAAACCGGAATGCCCGGAGGCTGAACGTGAGCGGCTCGGGAAAACCCATGGTGCTCACCCCGATCCATTCGAGGAGGTTGATCGGATCGGCCAGTTCATGGAGCCGGGGGGTACGAAACGGGTTTCGCGGATCGTAGAGATCCAGGCACGGCAGTCGATGGATCGGGGCCGTGTGGTCGAGCTGAGGATCCGGCGGGCCTGAGACGACTTCGACGCGGTGGCCCAGGGCTGCCAGGGCTCGGGTGAGGTTTCTCAGATAGACCCCCTGGCCGCCGCAGTGAGGGTTGCTCCGGTAGCTGATCATGCAGATCCGCAGGGGCCTATCGGACCGGGGGGTGCGCGTTGAATCCATGGTTTCCTGTCTTTCGCTCATCCTCGGATGGCCCTTTTTCGCGATTTGTGCTCCGGGGGAGGATACGGTTTGCAGCTCAAAAAAAAGGCATCCCACCGCCGATCGGCGGGATGCCAGGTAGTGGGCCTGGATCCGGTTAGGGGATCCTTAGACTTTGTTGACGTTGGCGGCTGCCGGGCCGCGATCCCCCTCCTCGATGTCAAAGGTGACCCGGTCCCCCTCGGCGAGGGTATTGAAGCCGGGCATATTGATCGCAGAAAAGTGGACAAACACGTCTTCCCCGTCCTCGCGTTCGATGAAACCGTAACCCTTCTTGTCGCTGAACCATTTTACAATTCCGTTAGCCAAGACTCCTCTCCTTTTTTAATATTCGGATTGCGTACGGCAATCGGTGCCGCGATAGCGCCCCTGCGGGGGCGGCCTGGATTCGATCCGGATATGTCAATCGGTAAGATCATCGGGCAGGATACTTCTTCGTGTCCATTCCAGGATAGGCGATTTCGCGTGAGTTCAAGGCGGGCGGGCGATTTGAACCGGAGGAATAGCGGGCTATTTCGAGGATTCAAATCGAGGCGCCCAACGCGGAAATCACGGAAAAGGGCCATTTTGGGATGGACACCCGTTAACGGTGTTCAGCCGTTTCATAGTTGAAAAAAAAAGCAAATGAGTCAAGCGAAAAAAAACAGGACCCCCCAGGGGGCCGGCTTGGATTTTTGCGCGCAGCCTTCATCGATGAACCATGTGTGCGGATTCGGGCCGAGAAACGGTCGATGGGATTTTTCGACTTCAGCCCAAAAGGGGCGATTCCCGTTCGGGAACGGATAGGGACGGCGGTGCAATCCGATCGCAAATGGTGCCGCGGGCATCCAGGAGATAGAGATGGTACCCTTTGCCGTCGGCCATTTCCAGGATATCGCCGAAGAGGATCGCCTGGACTTCGAAGGTCAATGCCGGGTCCGGAAACATGCGCGGCAGGCAGAGTTGCGCATCGTCTTTTTTTCGAAAGATGGGGATATACGCGATGCTCGCCGCCAAATCGGCCTGACCCAGGACTTGTTCGTCCCGGCCCGGGTTGCGGATGCCGACAAATACCCAGTCCTCTGCCGAAATCGGTGATGTCGATGTCATGGGTGCTCCGATACGGGATCCACGAATGGTTTCTCAAACAGGCGCCAAGTGGTCATGCGCGTCGTGACAACGGCTTTCGACGGCCGATAGAGCCAGGGTTGCCCGGCGCTCAAATACGCCGGGCATTCTCGTTTCTCGCGCTTTGCGGCCCTGCCGCCACGTCCATCCCGGTGCGTCACCGAGGTTACGCCCGGGATCACTAAGGGGTTTCCGGATCGCTGTCAACGGCCGCAGCCGATTTTTCCCGGTTCTCGCCAATAATTGCTAAAGCAATCCGCACCGGCGACGGATAATACAAAGTGAACAGGATTACCGTTCCATGGATGAATACGAAGCCACGGTTTCAAGGGCCCGCACCCGACACGGCCACCGATCCCGAGCCTTCCGACACGAGTTTTGCCCATGACAAATCAGCACAAAGAAAAAATCCTTCTCGTCGATGACGAACGATCCATTCTCGATGTCACCAGCGAGTACTTTACCCTGAAAGGCTACGAAGTGTTGACAGCCTCCAACGGCCGTGAGGCCATGGGCATCATCCACCGGGAGGCCGTCGATTGCTGCTTTACGGAAATCAACATGCCGGAAATGGACGGCCTGGTACTCGCCGAACTGATCCGGCGCAAGGACAATTCCGTTCCGGTCATCATCATGACCGGGTATCCATCCCTGGACAACACGATTCAAACCTTGAAAAACGGGGTCGCCGATTTTCTCATCAAACCGATCAACCTCAACCAGATGGAACTATGCGTGCGGCGGGTGATGCGCGAGCGCAAGCTCCTGGTCGAAAATGTCCTGTTGAAAAACGAGGTGGAGGGCAAGGCCCGCCTGGAAAAGCTCAACGGCGAGTTGGTGGCCAAGGTCGAAGAATTGCACATCCTCAACCGGATCATGACCGATTTTACGGCGATCGGCAGCAGCGCGGACATCCTGCGGCGGATCACCGAGATGGCCATCGAGGTCATTCACGCCGACGAATCCCGGTTCTACGTGATCAGCGATGTGGCCGATCGGCCCATGGAGGTGGCGACCACTTACCGCGGCACCAAAACCGTTGCCATGGGTGCCCCCGAAGGGGAAACCGCACTCGATGCGGATGGCGACGACGATATCCGGCGCATGGAACGGCTCATCCGTGAAACGGCCGCCGATGAGATTCCGCTGCTCATCACGGAAAGCCTCGACGTCGCCGCCCTGCCGCCGGACATCCGCTCCTTCGTGGCCGTACCCATGAAAATCCGTGAGAAAGTGTTCGGGGTCCTGACCGCCGCGGTGAACCGATCGGGCATCCGGTTTTCAGAAAAAGACCTCTACTACCTCACGTTTATGGCACAAAATGCGGCGGGCGCGATCGAAAACCTTGCCCTTTACGAAAACATCTACGAAAATATGTTCGCCACGTTGTTTGCATTCGTGAAGGCCGTGGAAGCACGGGATTCTTACACCCAGAAGCACTCCAATCGGGTAACGGATCTGGCCGTGCGTCTGGGCAGGGAACTTGGATGCAGTCCCGAAGAGATCGAGGTGATCAATTTCGCCGGCCGGCTCCACGATATCGGAAAGATCGGTATCCGTGATGAAATTCTGCTCAAACCCGGACGACTGACCGCCGACGAATTCGAGATCATCAAGACCCATCCGGCCATCGGTGCGGAGATCGTCGGCCAACTCGGCATGTGGGACCGGGAGCAGACCATCATCCGGCATCATCACGAGCGCTACGACGGCACCGGTTACCCCGACGGCCTCAAGGCCGAGGAAATCCCGTTTCTGGCCCGTCTTCTGTCCGTCTGCGACGCCTTTGATGCCATGGCGTCCGACCGGGTGTACCGGCAAAAACTGCCCAAAAAAGAAATTCTCGGCGTCCTTCGAAACGGCGCCACGACCCAGTTCGATCCGGCGATGGTCGATGCCTTTCTCCGTCTTGACGCCAAGGGGGCGCTGGCATCATTTTGTTAGTATCCATTCCAAAACGGCCCTTTTGCGCGATTTCTGCGTTGGCCGATCGATTTGAATCCTCGAAATAGCCAAAGCTATTCCTCCGGTTCAAATCCACCGCCCGCCTTGATCTCACGCAAAATTGCCTATCTTGGGATGGACACTTGTTAAGGGTCGCGGAATTTGGAGAAAGCGATGAAAATCATTTTGCTCATGGCGATGACCCTGGACGGAAAGATTGCCAAAAGGGGGGACCATTACCCCGACTGGACGGGGAAGGCGGACAAACGGTTGTTTGCAGAAATTTCGCGTCGGGCCGGGGCCGTGATCATGGGCTCCAGAACCCATGATACCATCGGCAATCCCCTGCCGGATCGGTTGAACATCGTGATGACCCGTCACCCGTCCCGGCGCTGCGGCGGGAAAAACCTTATTTTTACGGCCCAATCGCCCCGGGACATCGTTCACCGTCTGAAAGCGGATGGCTTTACGGAAGCCGTTCTTGCGGGCGGGGCAACGATCAACACCCTCTTTGCGCGCGATCACCTCATCGATGAAATCGTGGTCACCATCTCCCCGAAAACCTTCGGTACCGGCATCTCGCTTTTCTCGGGCTCCGTGGATCTGGATCTGGACCTTGAAAAAATGCACCCGCTCGATGCCGGGGTGATAGCTCTCACCTATCGGGTGATCCCTCCCGAAAAAGAATCCACCTGATGCCTTTGAATGCAATGCATTGTTTCACCCGCATAGTAAACGTCACGTAGCCCATCGTCCGACTGCACGCATGAAGAGGATTTTATAGACGGGGTCTTTGAATCCCGGCCGCCGGTTGGCAGAAACGAAATGCGGTTTTTTCAGGA
>JBJKPT010000237.1:0-4436 GCA_046706045.1 Desulfobacterales bacterium | reverse complement strand
AACCCATGGGGGTCGTCGTCAACCGTGCCGGCCTGGCCGATGACAGGGTATACGATTTCTGCCGGTCCACGGAACTGCCCATCTGGTCGGAGAATCACTATGACCGCGAGATCGCCACGGCCTATTCCCAGAGCCGGATCGTCGCGGCCGTCTCCTCCCGGCTCGAGGCGTGTTTCATGAAACTGGCCGATTCAATCCAAACGGCAGGCATGGTTGCCGGGACGGTGGGCCATGCATGAAATCCTGGTGATCAGCGGAAAAGGCGGCACGGGAAAAACGTCCTTGACCGCGGCGTTCGCGCACCTGGCCGAGACCCCCATGAGTTGCGATCTCGACGTGGTTCCCCCGGATTTGCAACTTTTGCTGAAGCCCGATCGCCGCGAGACCCGTGTTTTTTATTCCGGATTTGAGGCCGTGATCGACCCGGAGCGGTGCTCCTCCTGCGATACCTGCCGGCAGATGTGCCGCTTCGACGCGGTGCGAGCCGGCGATCCCTGCCCCACGATCGATCCGCTCAAATGCGAAGGGTGCAAGGTCTGTGTGACGTTCTGCCCGGCCGAGGCGATTTCCTTCACCCCCAAACATTGCGGAACGTGGTATGTCTCGGACACCCGTTTCGGCCCGATGGTCCATGCCCAGCTTTTCCCGGCGGAAGAAAATTCCGGCCGCCTGGTGGCCGTGCTGCGTCAAAAGGCCAAGGCGCTGGCCGAGACGCAGGGCCGCCAACTGATCCTCTCGGACGGCCCCCCCGGGATCGGCTGCCCGGTGATCAGCGCGCTCTCCGGTGTTCGTCTGGCCGTCGTCGTCACCGAGCCGACACCATCGGGCCTGCACGACATGGGGCGCATCACGGAACTTTGCGATCACTTCAAGATCCCGGTGGCGGTGATCATCAACAAATGGGATCTGAACGAACCGATGAGCAGCCGGATTCAGGACGTGTGCCGGCAAAAAGGATTTGCCGTGGTGGCCCGCTTGCCCCACAATTCGGATTTTATTCACGCCATGGTCCAGGAGCAAACCATCACCGAGTTTTCAAACGGCGACACGGTTCGGCGGATCCATGCGGCGTGGGAGAAAATTTTGTCGCTGGTAAACTGAAGGAGGGCGGGAAGCGGCGCAAAACCGAATTCCGTCAACCCCGACCGGAAACGTTTGGTTCAATTCGAATGCAAAAGGAGAAAAAACCATGAGCACGATCATCGCCATCCCATCCCAATCCCCCGGAGGCCTGGAAGCGGGCCTGGGGGGCCACTTCGGACATTGTGAACTCTATACCCTGGTGACCGTCGAAAACGGCGAAATCACCGATGTGAAAATCATCCCCAACGTCCCCCACGAGCAAGGCGGCTGCATGGCACCGGTGCAGCACCTGGCCGGCAGCGGCGTCAACCAGCTCATCGCCGGGGGCATGGGCCTGCGGCCCCTGATGGGGTTCAACCAGGTGGGCATCGAAGTCTATTACGGCGGCAACGCACGGACCGTCGGAGAGGCGATTGACGCCATGCTGGCAGGGCAGTTACCCCAGTTCCAACAAGAACACACCTGCGGCGGCGGCGGCCATTGATGGACATCGCCGGCAACCGCCCGCGTCCGCGAAAGGATTGACCATGCCCATTTTCGAGGTGCAATGCGCGGATTGCCATCACGTGGGGGAGGTCCTCGTCCTCGACGCCTCCGCCCCCATGCGCTGCCCCTCCTGCGGGGGCATCCGCACCACCAAATTGATGTCGGCCACCAGTTCCTTGACCGGCCGCACCGGGCCCTCGCTCCCCGGTCCCCGGGATACGGGCTGCTGCGGCAGCCATCCGGGGCAAGCCGAAGGGTGCGCAGGCCCGGGCTCATGCTGCGGCCGGCGCTGACGCCGACAGAGAAAAAGAGGTCAAAAGCATGCGATCCATCATCCTGGCATCCCCGCGCATCGACCAGTGGGAGGCGTTTTCCGATGCTTTGCGTTCCGAGGCCCGGGTCGATATTGTCCCTGTCCGATCCGGAGCCGAGGCCATCGCGGCCGTTCAGAGACGGCCTCCGCTGGCGGTGGCCGTGGACGCCGACCTGGGCGATCTTTCGGCTGTGGCACTGATCCGCCGATTGCTCGAAATCGATGCCATGATCCATGTGGCGCTGGTCAGCGGCGAACCGGAAGATGCCTTTCATGAAGCAACCGAAGGGCTTGGCATTTTGATGAAACTCTCGCCCCTTCCGACATCGGCCGAAGCCCGTCGTTTTGCCGAGCGCCTGCGACGGATGGCCGGCGCCACCTGATCTTTCCCTGCCTTCCGGTCCTCTCGCCGCGTACCGATCCTCGGCACGGCGAGAGACTCCGGATCCACCGCGGTGGCTAAGTGGTCATGGGCCTCATGACAATGGCATTCGATGGCCGATTCATCCAGGGCCGCGGCGTTGCTCGGCGCTCAAATGCGCCTGGTATTCTCGCTTCTCGCGCCTTGCGACCCAGGCGCCTCGACCATCTCCGTGCGTCACCGTATTTAGGCCCAGGACCACCAAGCGATCCGATGTTCGCCCCGCCATCGACCGCCTGACATCGAATCCCCCCACGGCAAAATCCTCGGACAGTCCTCAAAAAAACGGCCGGTCCGGCCGAGCAAGTCGTATTTATACCAGAACGTGTCTCCGTCATCCTATCGGGGCGACCGCGTTCCCGTTAGTCTTCATCATTAAAAGACGACGGGATGGGTTTCCGTCAGGGGCGGTGGCCGCCATCGTTTCCCCGGGCACCCGAACCTTCCAGCCAGCTTTCCAAGAAGGACATAACATGAAGAAGAAACTGACCCGTTTCGCTTTGCAGAACATGAACGCCGCGGGGGATAAGGCCGTATGGATCACCGAATACGTAGACGATGTGCGGAACCTCAAGTTTCCGGCCGACGAGCACACCTACAAGATGGTCTCCGGCGAATTGCCCAAACTCGAGGAGTTGCTGAACCCGGCGGATCGTTGAAACGGGCAAAATGACGTCGCGGGGCTGAAAATGACCTTTCACGGTGCCATCATCACTTAAGGAGAACACAAAATGAACGCTATCGATCATCTGAAAGAAAAACCGATTGCCGTATTGGGTGCCGGGGCGGTGGGACGGGCCATCGCCGGCGATTGTGCGCTGGCCGGGGCCAGAGTCCGCCTCTGCGATCTGCCGCCCTATGCCGAAAAGTCCCTTTTCGGGATCAAGGAGCGAGGGCTCACCTTTTACGGCCAGCAGCTCAACCTCTTCGGATTCGAGCGCTCCGGCCAAGCCCGCTTCGACCGGGTGACGACCGACGTGGCCGAAGCCGTGAAAGGGGCCGGCATCGTCGTCGTGGGCACCCCCTCCTTCGGTCACCGGCCGTTTTTCGAAAAGCTCGTCCCCGTTCTCGAGGACGGGATGTGCATCCACATCGTTCCCGATAATTTCGGTTCTCTCCTGCTGCGAAAGATGATGCGGGAGGCCGGATGCAAGAAGCAGGTCATCATTGGCGGATGGTCCAGCGCCCCCTATGGATGCCGGGTGGACATCAAGGGCGGGGTCATCCTTCCGCGGATTCGTGCCTACTACCGGGCCATCACCCTTCGGGGGGCCGCCCTGCCCACCACCGACCAGGAAGCGTTCCTCGCCTCCACGCGCTATATCGGCGCTTTCGACGCCATCACCAGCGGTGAGGGCGTCGTGGGCGGCAACACGGTCATGGACACTGGCTTTTCCAATGTCAACCCGGTGCTGCATTGCCCCGGCACCATCCTGGGGGTTGGGGTCATGGAAAACTGGGGGGTGATCTTCGGCGATGAAAAAAACGATTTTTCCATCTATTCCCACGCCTACTGTCCCTCGATCTCCCGGGTCCAATACGCCCTGTACAAGGAACAATGCGCGCTTGCCGCGGCCATGGGCGTCGGCATCCAGGACTTTGAAAAACGGCAGTTCTTCTCCCGGGAAAACATCCTCGGCCCCGAGTACATGGGAAAGGACTACGAAATCCCCTTCGAGGAGCACGACTACATCCAATACGGAACAGGCCCCTTCACGATCCAAAACCGCTACATCACGGAAGACATCCCCGTCGGATGCCACGTCTACCACGAGCTCGGGAAGAAGTTCGGCGTGGCCACCCCGGTGATCGATTCCCTGATCAGCCTGGCGAGCGTGATGGCCGAGACCGATTTTTACAAGAAAGGCTACACCCTCGGCTATCTCGGGATCGGGCACATGGGCAAGGAGGAGATGCTGCGCTATCTCCATGAGGGCGTTTGCACCGAATGATTCAATATCTTTCGCCCGGCCGGGACCGTTTCCGGCCGGGCCGAACCCGCGAGAGGGGTGCGCCATGGGCATCGATACCAAGCGAAACATCGGCTTCTCCATTCTGAGCCGGGAAAAAATCGAACGCATCCATGAAGCCACGATTTACTTGATGGAACGGGTGGGGATGCGGGTGGGTGGG
>JBJKPT010000236.1:0-2643 GCA_046706045.1 Desulfobacterales bacterium | reverse complement strand
ACTCATGCCGGCGGCGTGTGCATCAACGATGCCCTCGCCCATGTGGCTCAGGACGATCTGCCCTTCGGGGGCATCGGCGCTTCGGGCATGGGACGATATCACGGCCGCGAGGGGTTTCTGACGTTTTCGCATCCCAAAGCGGTCTTTTCCCGGGGTTTCCTGAACAGCACCCGACCGATTTATCCACCCTACGGCCGCACGGTGCACCGATGGCTCTATCGGTGGCTTTTCCGGAGCCCGCGGCGGTGATCGTTGACAACCGATCGGCGCCAAGTGTATCTATCCACTCATCGAATTTTCCTGCCTTTTTTAACGGTTGAGACCCATTTCGGACATGGGGAAAGGATGGGATCCATGATTTTGCGGACGGCGCTAGCGCGAAAATTGCGGATGGCTCTTCCCCTGGGCTTGGTATTGGTGTTTTTTCCGGCGGCGACGGTTCCGCTTTTCGCCCAGACGCCGGGAATCACGGCGTCGGAGATCATCATCGGTCAGTCCGCCGATCTCGGCGGGCCGACCCGGGCGATCGGCACCAGCCTGCGCGACGGCGCATTGCTTTACTTTCGCCACGTGAACACCGACGGAGGCATCCACGGTCGCAAAATCCGTCTGATCTCCCTTGACGATGCCGGTGATGCAAATCGGTGCGACGCCAACACCCGGCGCCTCATCGACAAGGAAAAGGTCTTTTTGCTGTTTGGCTATACGGGCACCCCGACCTCGGAACGAGCCGTCCCGCTGGCCGAAGCGAGCAGGGTTCCGTTTTTTGCGCCCTATACCGGGGCGCAATTTTTCCGCACGCCGGTCAAGCCCCCGGTCTTTAATCTTCGAGCGAGCTATTTTCAGGAAATCAAAGCCATCGTCACCATTCTCTGCAAGGAACGGGATGTCACTCGTTTTTCCGTATTTTACCTGGACTATACCAATGGCCGGGCCGGGCTTGCGGGGATGTAAAAAGCCTTGGCCCGGCGCCACCTGAGCCTCGTCGACAAGGCCTCCTACGGCTTGGGCAATCCGGATGTTTCGGCGGCGGTCAAGCGCCTTTTGGCCGGTACCCCCCAAGCCGTCATTGTCATCGGCACCCCGGATCCTCATCCGGCGGCCTTCATCAAGGCGTTCCGGGAGGCCGGAAGCCGGGCATACATCGCCAATCTCTCGCCCGTGGGCGGCGAGATTCTCGCCCAACGACTGCTCAACATCGGCGTCGGGGTGATGATCTCCCAGGTGGTGCCTTACCCGTTTTACAAGGAAACGCCGGTGGTCGCCGAATACCAACGCATGACCAGTCTCTACATGCCGGAGCACGAACCGGATTATTCTGGCCTGGAGGGATTTATCGATGCCAAGGCCTTGTGTAAAATCCTTGCCGACATGCCGGAACCCATGACCCGCGGGGATTTCGCCCGAACCGCAGAACAGGAAACGAACGTCGATCTGGGCGGCATGCGTTTCAGTTTCAGCCCCACGAACCACCAGGGCTCGGATGAGGTCTTTTTCACCCAGATCGTGCCCGGCGGATTCATCAAGCCCATTGCCCGTCTCGATGATCTCTACGGTTATTGAGACGGATCGGGTTGGGTTTGTCATTTGTCATCGGGCATTGGTGCTTGGAATCGATGCCGGTCCTTGAGCGGGCGCGTTGCCGTCTTGCGCCCGGCGAATCTTGAATCCTGAATTATTTTTATTGCGAGCCGCAACATGAAAACCGATATTTCAAAAACCCTCTTCGATCGCGCCAAAACCATGATTCCGGGTGGGGTCAACAGCCCGGTCCGGGCCTGCCGCAGTGTCGGCAGCACCCCGCTCTTTATCGACCATGCCGACGGGGCGCGGGTGGTCGATGCCGACGGCAATGCCTACATCGACTACGTGGGCTCCTGGGGACCGATGATTCTCGGCCATCGTCACCCGGCCGTGATCTCGGCGCTTGCGGCCGTTTTGGAAAAAGGCACGAGCTTCGGTGCGCCCACAACGCTCGAGATCGATCTGGCCGAGCGGATCGTCGCGGCCATGCCCGCCATCGAGGTCGTGCGGATGGTGAACTCCGGAACCGAGGCGACCATGAGCGCCATCCGGCTCGCCCGGGGTTATACCGGCCGCGATCTCGTGGTGAAGTTCGACGGCTGCTACCACGGCCATGCCGACACCCTGCTCGTTTCCGCCGGTTCGGGGGTCGCCACCCTCGGCATTCCGGGAAGCCCCGGGGTTCCCGCGGCCGCAGCGGCCCAGACCCTGACCCTGCCCTACAACGATATCGCGGCGGTCAAAAACGCCTTCGCCGTTCACGGCGATGCCATTGCCTGCGTGATCGTCGAACCGGTGGCCGGCAACATGGGCCTGGTGCGGCCCCGGAAGGGATTTCTCGAAACCCTGCGCGAAGAGACCCGGCGGGCCAAAAGCCTTTTGATCTTCGACGAGGTGATGACCGGTTTCCGGGTCGCCTTCGGCGGCGCGCAGGCCCTTTACGGCATCCGCCCGGATCTGACGTCTCGGGCGAAGGTCATCGGCGGGGGGCTTCCGGTGGGCGCCTACGGCGGCCGCCGGGACATCATGGCCATGATCGCCCCGGATGGTCCGGTCTACCAGGCCGGAACCCTCTCCGGAAATCCACTGGCCATGGCCGCGGGCATCGCCACCCTCGAC
>JBJKPT010000235.1:0-5692 GCA_046706045.1 Desulfobacterales bacterium | reverse complement strand
AAAGTCCGGCTATTCGGCCAATGCCATGGTCGCCTGGCAAATCGACGAGGCACAGATCGATGCCATCGGCAACAAACTCTCCGAGTTCCGGGCCGTATCCCACTGCTACCGCCGCGATCCGGCCCCTGCCTGGCCGTATAATCTCTACACCATGGTTCATGCCCGAAACGAAGACGAATGCCGACGGATCGCCGCCCAAATGGCGCAAACCGTCGGGGTCTCGACCTATCATCTCCTTTTCAGCCGGCAGGAACTGAAAAAAACATCAATGGCGTATTTCGATAGCAACGATGCCGACTGATCGCGGCTTTCCCCGGACCGGCGCCCCCCACGTGCTTCTGGTCAATCCGTGGATCCACGATTTTGCCGCCTACGATTTCTGGGCAAAACCCCTGGGCCTTCTGAGCCTTGCGGGAATTCTCCGCGCCCATGGGGTGCGGGTCAGCTACATCGACTGCCTGGACCGGTTCCATCCGCGGATGCCGCCCGGTGCGCTCGAAACGCGCCAGGGCCGCGGCCCGTACCGGAAAACGCCCATCGCCAGGCCCCCCGGCCTGGCATCGATTCCCCGAACCTACTCGCGATACGGGATCGCGCCGGAATGGTTTTGCGAAGACTTGCTCCGATTGACGCCCCCGGATCTCGTGCTGGTCACCTCCCTCATGACCTATTGGTACCCGGGGGTCGTGGAAACCATCCGGGAAATCCGCGGCGCGTACCCAAAGGTTCCGGTCATCCTGGGCGGGATTTACGCCACCCTTTGCGCCGATCACGCCGCCCGGGTGACGGGAGCCGACCGCGTGATCACCGGCCCGGCCGAAGCCCTCATCCTCGATATCGTGCGGGAATATACCGGATACGCCCCGGCCCCGGTCATGGATCCGGAAGACCTGGACACCTGGCCCTACCCCGCCCTCGACCTCCAGCACGGCATCGGCTACGTTCCGCTGCTGACCTCCCGGGGGTGCCCATTTGACTGTGCCTACTGCGCCTCCCGGCAACTGAACCCCGAACGGCGGACCCGCTCGCCCCGTCGTGTGGTGGATGAAATCCGGTACTGGCATGAAAATTGGGCGGTGCGTGATTTTGCCTTTTACGACGATGCCCTGTTGATGGATGCCGAGCGGCACATCCTGCCGATCCTGGATGCCGTGATCGCGGAAAAGCGCCCGCTGCGGTTTCACACCCCGAACGCGCTCCACATCCGAAACATCACGCCAAGACTGGCCGATCGGATGTTTCGCGCCGGCTTTCACACGGTCCGGCTGGGGCTGGAGACCATGGCATTCGGATCGCGCCGGACACTGGATGAAAAGGTCGATGAAAAGGAATTCTTCTCCGCGGTCACCCGGCTGTTGGCGGCGGGATTTCGTCCGGAACAAATCGGCGCCTATCTCCTGGCCGGTCTGCCGGGGCAGTCGCGCGAGGCCGTGGAGATGTCGATCCGGATGGTTCGGAAACTGGGCATCCGGCCGGTGCCGGCCCATTACACGCCGATTCCCGGCACCCGCCTCTGGGAGGCGGCCTGCGCCGCTTCCCGCTACGATCTGGCCAAAGACCCGATCTACACCAACAACGCCATCGTTCCCTGCCAAAAAGAGGAGTTTTCCTGGAACGCCCTGGCCAGGATCAAAGCCCTGGCCGCGGGTGCGTACGGCTCCGAAACGGCCTGATCAGTCGGGCTCGCCATCGGACTTCTCGGCATCGGCGTTTCCCCCCGGAAACGAAAAAAAAGACTTGAACGGCGCCATCTCGGGCATGTTCGCCTTCGAAAAATCGGTCATGTCCTTTCCGAGGTTGAGCCATGCCCGAAACTGCTGGTCAAAGGCATCTTTGTAGGCCAGGTAATTTTTCAGCGTAAGCTGGAAATACTTTTCAAAAAATTCGGCAAGCAAATTGTCGCCGTAGCGGATGATGAGGTGAAGGACCGGAACGGGCAGGAGCGCGTTTTCCCGGCGCGCCTCATCGAGAATCACCTGGGTCAGAATCGAGGCGGTGACGTCCTCGGCGCTCTTGGCATCCAGCACCTGGACCGAGGTCCCCGCCTTGATCATATCGGCCACTTCCGCCAGGGTCACGTATTTGCTTTGAACCGTGTCATAGAGACGGCGATTGGCGTATTTTTTAAAAATCCGGATATCGGTCAAAGTGGTGCTCCCTCATGAATCAGGTCTCGGAATGTCGGCAACGAATTGAAATCATACCGTTCTTTGCAAAACGAAGGAAATGGCCCCCGGGTCCGGCGATGATCGCGTCCCGAGGCCGCGGCCGGCGTCCCGTCGATTTTGCGTCGCAACAGAAACCGAATGGAAACCCTTGGCAACCCGCCGTTGCCGTTCCTACAGCATCGGCCTTCGCGGGCCGTCTGTCAACATCGTTCCCGCCACCGATCCGCGAAATGAAAGAACGCATCTCCGTGCGGCCCGACGGAAAGCCGGCCGAATTGCGGGAAGCGCCCCGCCCCTGTCCAACGGCAACCCGCCGAGGATGCGAGCGGGCATGTCCATGGAGGAAAATGATGCATTGCAAAAAAAATTCCCTTGACGCCCCCCGCCCCCGGCGATAATTTACGGGATATGTAGCACGAAAGCGTTTTGATCCGCAAAGCCAATGGCATTTGCGAGGCGGTACTGGTCGTTTCGTTGCGACCCCACGGACCCTCCCGCCGTCCGGCACCAATCGGATCGACCGTAACCCGTTGCGGAGGAGCAAATGACGCCCCGGCGCTCAACCCAATCCCGGATCCGTGCCGATCACCTGCTCAGCCTGATGGGATCGACCCCGGCGGACAATCACGAAGGTCATGACACGGCCGTGCCGTTGGCCAGCACCCTGGCCGGCAACGCCGTAAAGGGTCTTTTCCAGTGGCAACGGCTCCTGGACTCGACCGGGCAGAACTTTTTCCTCGGCCCCCTGGCCATGGCCGCGACCTGGCAAAGTCAGTTGCTTCGCTTCTGGATCACGGATCCGGTCCGGCTATGGGCGAAAATCTCCGTCTCCACCGGACGCAACCCGGATATTTTCGCCGAACAGGACGAGCGCATCGAGACCTCCTATGCCGGTCTGTTGTCCAGCTTCTGCGGTTTTTTCATCGAAGAGGGCCGCTTCGACCGAGAAAAAGCCCTGCGGGTGACAACCGAGCCCGAGGGCATCGCCTGGCTTCAGGGGATGGTCCGGGAATTCGCCTGGTTGGAAAGGGCGTATTGCTCCCGGGGCCTGACGGGCTTGATGGCGTTCAAGGAGCTTCTCAAGGGGCTGCTCGTGCTCATCACCGAAGCGCCCCTGGAAAACGGCTCGATGCCTTTCTGGCCCCGGGAAAAAACGGGAAAAGGGGCCGTTGATTTTTCCGCGTATCTCGACGGACTGCAGGTCCGCCTGGAAAATCTCTACGCCGAAAACGGATTCGACTACAAGCGCTACGCGGAGATTGCCACCCAGGAGAAGCTGGGCTATTCTTTCTATGAAACGGTGGAAGGCTCCAAGATGCACTCGGCGAGCCTGCGCCATTACCCGCTGCCGCCATCGATCCCGGCCAACGGCATCGTCATCTACATGGCCACCCCCCTGATCAACCGGCCGGAGCTTTTCGACCTTGCGCGGGGCAAATCGGTCATCGAAGGGATGCAGCGCCGGGGCTATACCGTTTACCTGGTCGACCATGGCCAGCCCGGCCCGGAAGATACTCAGCTCGGACTGGATTTTTACGGCAAGACCCTCCACGACCGGTATCTGGATCTGATCCACCGGCGTCATCCCGGCGCCACGATTTACGCCATGTGTTATTGCATGGGCGGCACCCTGTTTTTGCCCTACCTCTGCCGCCGTGCCCAGGAAAAATCCGCAATGGGAAAGGAGATGGACATCCGGAAGGTGGCCCTGATGGCCGCCCCCTACTACTTCGAGGACAACCCGGACGGCATGGGGCCGATGCGGACCGTCATTCGAAAAAACTACGATGCGGACCTGATGAGCGAACTTTTCGGCGACGTCAACATCCCCCCTCAGATCATCGAAACCGGAATGCATGAAATCCAGCCCGGGGTTCGCTACAGCGTGGCCATGGGTTTTTTTGACCGGGCCGTCACCCGGGAGGGGCTTCGGGATTCGGCGCCGTTTCTCTTCTGGCTGACCCATGGCACCCGTTTTCCGGCGCGCGCCCACCGGGAATGGATCCGGAAGGTCTACATGGAAAACCAGATCGCCCGCGGCCTTTATTGCCTGCCCTCCCGCGTTCCGGAACTCGACGGGCGGCCGGTGGACATGAACGTTCTGACCGAAGCGGGCATTGCCTATTTCGATTACCGGGGCATGCGGGATCCCATCACGCCGATGGGCTCCGGTCTGTACGGACACCTCGGAGAAAATCCTCCCGGCGGCAGCATGAAGGCCACCCGAACCGGCCTGAATCGCGCCATTGAAAAAAACATCGGCCACATCTTTGTGGTCAGCCAAAAACTGCTGGCCGAATACCTGGAAATGGTGATGGACTTTTTTGAGGAATGATATTGCGTTGCAATATTTAATTAAATCCAGCCGAGCGTATATACCATAAATTCATTGAAAATAATTGATGAAGACCGTCGTTCGAATTTAATTGTGCAATGCAAAATTTTTCTTGACATCCCCCGCCTCTCGATTTATGGTGATATGGCTGGCAAGGGAACGACCGGAAAAGGCTCCCACCCAATCAGCGTTTTTCTGAAAGCCTGACCCGGCTCCGCCGCAAAGCTGGAACGCTTTTTTTTCGCAGGCATTTCAGTTTGGCCCCAAAAAGACCGACATCTTTACCCCACTCATCAAGGAGGAAAAAACCAAATGGAAGCCATCGACTTCGCCAAACAAATGATTGAATACCAGAAGACGGCCTTTAACAGCGGCTTCAACATCATTTCTAAGATCCAGGACCAGGCCGAAACCACCACGTCGATGTTTTTGGAGAAGACCTGGGGTCTTCCCAAGGACAGCCAGAAGATCTTCAGCCAATGGTCCGAGATCTTCCGAAAGGGCCGGGACGACCTTAAACACACGGTCGAGCAAAACTTCGGCACGATCGAGAATCTCTTTGCCCATGAAGCTTCGACGAAAAAAGCCAAATAGCACGCAACGCGGAGGTTGCGGCGATCTCCGCACAGACCCGCCATAAGGAGGGAACATGGATCAGAAACAAATTTTCAAACAGATGCTGGAATTCAACAAGGCAACGTTTGACAACACTTTCAACGGGCTGGTGATGCTGCAGGAGCAGGCCGAGAGGGTATCCGACACGCTCTTGAGCCAGGCCAACTGGCTTCCCGAAGAAGGCAAGAAGGCCATCAACGAGTGGACCAAGGCATACAAGAAAGGCCGCGAAGATTTCAGAAAGACAGTGGACGAAAGTTTCAAGAAGGTCGAAGAATTCTTCTCAAACCCGTGATCGGCTTGGGACCTCCTCATCGTGCCGACACCGTTTGACATGAAGGGGCCAAGCGGGGGTGCCTTTGCTCCCGCTATCGGCCCCGGGCACGGGGGATCGGAGACGGGTATTCATTTCAAGCCGCGCCGGTCCGATGCCCGATCGTGCCCGTCCGCGTCGGCGCAATACGGGCCATTTAACCCGGAAGCCGAGGAGAGTCGTCATGGCAAAATCAACCTTTCCTTTCTTGAACCCAAGCCAATACCCAGCGATCAACCCCACGTGGCTTGTGGACAGCAT
>JBJKPT010000234.1:0-2174 GCA_046706045.1 Desulfobacterales bacterium | reverse complement strand
CATGTCCATGCTCGCCGCCGAGGCCGAGGGCATGGATGAAAACGACCCCCGCCGGGCCGCGGACATGGTCCGGAAACTGACCGATATGACCGGGATCGAGCTGGGCCACGGGATGCAAGAAGCCCTGGCGCGGTTGGAGGCCGGCGAGGATCCGGACCAAATCGAGGCGGAGATGGGAGACGTCCTGGAAAGCGAGGACCCCTTTGTTCTGGGGAGCCTCCGGTCCGGGGCTTCGGCCGGAGGCAAAAGCCTCAGGGGCGCACCCCGGCGGGACGAAACACTCTACGACCTGTGATCGCTTGCGGGAGATGACCATGGAGCGAAACGTATTGAACCGGCTCCGCGTGGTGCAGGGCGATATCACCCGCGTCGAGGCCGATGCCATCGTCAACGCCGCCAATTCGCGGCTTCTGGGCGGCGGCGGGGTCGACGGGGCGATCCACCGGGCCGCGGGGCCCGGGTTGCTCGACGAGTGCCGGGGCCTGGGAGGATGTCCCTCGGGAGAGGCCCGCATCACCGGAGGCTACAACCTGACGGCCCGTCATGTCATTCACACCGTCGGACCGGTTTACCACGGCCGGCCCCAGGACGCCCGGCTCCTTTCCGCCTGCTACCAAAACAGCCTGGCCCTTGCCCGGGAAAACGGCCTTCGCCGCGTGGCGTTTCCGGCGATCAGCTGCGGGGTCTACGGTTATCCCATCGCCGACGCCTGCCGTATCGCCGTCACCACCACCGTGAATTTTTTGAGTGAAAACGCACTCCCGGAACGCGTCGTCTTCGTTCTTTTTTCCGATGCCGATGCCGAGGTCTACCGCCGATACCTGGAGACCCTCTGAACGCCTTTGACGATCGGAATCCGGGATTCAAAATGAAAGGCCCGGATCCGGGGCGGTGGGGTCGCGTGAAGGGCGTCTGGAAACCGGCAGCACGTGCCGAACCCCAAACGATGGCCACCCCCTTGTTTCGGGCGACCCATTCGGATTTTCAATGCCTCGACGAATCCCGATTGACAGACGCCGGGGATACCCTTAAATTACCACCGTTTGTGCAATCGTTTTTTGGGTGGCCCGAGATGGCTACGGGCCGACGTTCATTACTCAAGGAGGCTACATCATGCTTGAGGTTACCGAAGCGGCATCCCAGCAAATTGCTGAATATTTCAAGGGTCGAGACGTTCAGCCAATCCGGATTTTTTTGAATGAAGGCGGCTGAGGCGGCCCGTCCCTGGCCATGGCTCTGGATGAGCCGCGCGACGCAGACAAGAGCTTTGACATCGAAGGGTTCACCTATCTCGTCAACGAGGCCCTGTTGAAAAAAGCCTCCCCCATCAAGGTCGATTTTCAAAATTACGGTTTCCGGCTGGATTGCGCCATCAATTTCAGCGCCGGGGGCTGCTCGGGCTGCGGCACCACGAGCGACTGCTGCAGCTAACCGGGTTCGGCCGGCGAGTCGGACGGGCATGGAGAAGGGCCGGATGGGCGGTTTCAACGCCCTCCGGTACGAATTTCGGGGATGGATCGCTTTCAAGGATCCGGGGATGCGGCGGGTTCTGAACAAGGCCCCGGGCGCCGTGCATCGCCCCGTTGGGTTACCAGGCAACACCGGATTTCCCCGGTGTTGCCTTTTTTATGTCCGCCGGCCGCAAGACCCCCCGGCACCCTTTCCCATGCCGGATCCGCGTCGATACCGCGGAAGCGATTGACGGGCGCGCCCGGATCGTGCATGGTTACAGGGTTCCGCGGCGCACCGCAGCACCGGACGGGCATCCCCTGCGGCGGCGGGCCCCCCACCCCCCGACATCAACCTCAAGGTTTTGGAGGAAGAAAATGGCGTTGGTCGATTGCACGATTGCGGATCACGTGGCCCTCGTTACCCTCAACAACGGGGAGAACCGCTTCAACCCGGAATTCCTTTCGGCGTTCATGGGGGTTCTGAACGATATCGAACGCAATACCGAGGCTCAGGCCCTGGTGGTCACCTCGGCCCATGAGAAAATCTGGTCCAACGGCATCGATCTGGAGTGGCTCGTGCCGGTCCTCCAACGGGGGGACGTGGACAAGGCCAAAGCCTTCTTCTACCAACTGAACGACCTGTTCAAACGGGTGTTGAGCTACCCGGCAACCACCGTGGCGGCGATTTCCGGGCACGCCTTTGCCGTCGGCGCGATCCTTAGC
>JBJKPT010000233.1:0-2754 GCA_046706045.1 Desulfobacterales bacterium | reverse complement strand
GTGCCATCATTCGGCCGATTGCCGCCGAGGTCGGCGGCGGGGGCGGGGGCCGGCCCGACATGGCCCAGGCCGGCGGCAACCGCCCGGAAGCCCTGGACGCGGCCCTGGAAAAAGCTCATGCGGTGATCGCCGCCATGTGACGGCCCGGTGCCAAGAACCCCTTTTGACCGCGATGGCGCCGTCCCGCCCCCGACGGGCGGAGCGGCGCCGGTGAGGGATCCATGTTCTCCCAGCGCCTGCAAACACTGGCGCCTTACGTGCCGGGCGAACAACCCCGGGACCGGCGCTACATCAAGCTGAACACCAACGAAAACCCGTATCCGCCGTCACCGCGGATCGCCGAGTACCTTTCCGCGGCGGATTTGGACTCCCTGCGCCGTTACCCGGATCCGTGCTTCACCGAGCTGCGGCAGGCCGTCGCACGCCGCTACGGGGTGGCGCCGGAACAGGTGTTTGCGGGAAACGGCTCCGACGAGGTCTTGAGCTTCGCCTTCTTCGCGTTTTTCGACAGCTTCCGCGGTCCGCTTCTCTTTCCCCGCCACACCTACAGCTTCTATCCGGTTTACTGCGACTACTACGGGATCGAATTTTCCCGGATCCTCATGACGGCCGATTTCGGCGTCGATCTTTCCGCCTTTGCCGCGGCGCTTCCAGCCTGCGGGGCGATATTCCCGAACCCCAACGCGCCGACGGGCATCGCCTTGCCCCTTTCGACCGTGGCCGATTTTCTCTCCGCCTTTCCCGCGGACCGGGTCGTGGTCGTGGACGAGGCCTACGTGGACTTCGGCGGGGAGAGCGCGATCTGCCTGATCGATACCCACCCGAACCTTCTCATCGTGCGCACCGCCTCCAAGAGCATGTCCCTTGCCGGGGTCCGGCTCGGGTTCGCGATGGGCCACCCGGCGTTGATCCGGGCCCTGTTCGCGGCCAAGGACGCCTTCAACTCGTATCCGGTCAGCGCCCTCGCCCAGCGGATCGGTGTGCTGGCCCTGGGCGACGGGGACTATTACGACGGCATCACCCGGCGGATCGTCCGCACCCGGGAGCGGCTCGCCGCGTCCCTCTTGGAGCGGTCCTGGCGGGTGCTTCCCTCCTCGGCCAACTTCATCTTTGCCGAAAAACCAGGGCTCTCCGGCGCCGTTGTCTACGAAACCCTCAAATCCCGAGGCATTCTCGTGCGGCATTTCGATGCGGACGGTCTCCGAGACTTCGTGCGAATCACCGTGGGCACGGAGGAGGAGACGGCGCAGCTGGTCTCGGCGATTGACCGGGGGTTCGAGGGCATTGATTCCCATTCAAGCCCAACGGACCCCAACGACGGCCCTGTCCGATGCATACCAAATGGGGATCGGCACCCATTCATTTAGCGTGAAAAAAACACATTCGGGTGCAAGCATAGGGGTTTTACTATGACTTCTTTCTCGTTTAAAAGATTTATCCTCTGGGTAATATTTTTGACCGTTGCCGCAGTCTCATTTTTTTACTGCGTTACCCTTGGAAGGAAAGAGAAAACTACAGCTAAATCAATGGTGCGAGTGCTCTGTTATCATCGTATCGGTGGGGGAAACGATGATTACAGCATACCGCGACAGGTATTTCTCAGGCAGGTGCGGATCCTCCTCGTCCACCACTATGCCTCAATCAACAGCGATGACTATTTGGCTTGGCGACGAGGCGAGAAGCGATTGCCTCATCAGTGTTTCTTGCTTACTTTTGATGATGGTTATGCTTCTGACTATGAAGTCGTCTATCCAATTCTCAAAAAACTGAGCCTACGGGCCACTTTTTTTCCGGTGATAGGCAACTTAGGTAGACCCCAGCACCTTACCGTTGAGCAGATCCGAGAAATGAGCGAGGATAGAAATTTTGCCTTCGGCTCCCACACCATGACCCATCCGAAATTGACACAGTTGGGGCCGGAGGCACTTGATGAGGAGTTGACCGATTCCAAGCGCCGGCTTGAAAAGATGGTCGGTAGAAGGGTTAATGCCTTGGCCTACCCCTTCGGCCTATGGAACCGGATCGTCAGTCAAGTTGCTCGGCAGAGCGGCTATGCCCTGGCCTTCACTACGGTGGCCGGAATAAACTATAGGGACACGGATCCGATGGCGTTGCGGCGAATTGTCGCCGACAAAAAGGATTCTCTCGAAACGTTTACCCTTGCCGTGACCAACAACACCGACTTCTATCGCACCTATTACCGGCGTTGGCTTCGAGAATCAACACGGATGGGACTGCCGGACGTCGCAAAGATCTGCCGAAAGGAGTTGGTGCGTATTCACGTCAATTAGCAGGTCCCTTTGGTCGCCGTTTGCCGAAACACCATGCACCCCCCTGACTCGCCTTCCGAATCACTGCGGGAAGCTTGGCATAGAGCTGGAGGTCGAATCCAAAGACCGATGAAAATGAATCCCGAAACGTTAAACCGATACAACACCGTTTTCTTTTCTTTGCTTGTCGCCGCAGCGTCTTTTGTGCTCTATTTTCGAACCGTGCGATTCGGCTTTATCGGCTATGATGACCCGCTTTACGTGCTTCGCAATCCGCAGATCCGTCTCGGCCTATCCTGGGCAGGGTTGAAATGGGCATTCACCTCGGCCACCGGCATTACGAATTACTGGGTGCCGATGACCTGGTTAACTTTTTTGCTCGATTTCAATCTTCACGGACTCAATCCCGGCGGATACCATTTGACCAACATCATTTTTCACAGCGCCAATGCAGCCATCGTTTTTTGTATTTTCGCTTCTCTTC
>JBJKPT010000232.1:0-5918 GCA_046706045.1 Desulfobacterales bacterium | reverse complement strand
CTGATCGGGAAGAAATCCTCCAGCCGGCTCATCCGCACGGCCCTGGAACGGTTTTGCGCCGACGCCGGCATCGACGACGCTTCCTGCGGCTACCATTCACGGGAAATCGTCGTCCTGAACGGAGAGGTGATCGAAGAAATCATCAAGCAGTCAAAGAAATTCGACTGCGGCCTGATCGTCCTGGGTACGCGGGAAGGATTTTTGACATCGAACTCCATCGGCCCGACCATAAAAAGCGTGTTGCGGCAGGCCCGCGTCCCGGTCATGGTCGTCCCCCCGTTTCCCGAAGAGGCCGCCGCCTGAAACGGTGCCCTGCCGGTGAGCGCCTCCCCTCCCCCCCGGTACCGGTACCCCCGCGAAATGAGGGCCGCCATGAAAACCGCGATCGTTTCCATCGTCGGTAAAAAAAGATCCGGCAAGACGACCCTGATCGAAAAGCTGATCCCGGAATTGAGACGACGGGGACGCCGCGTCGGTACGGTAAAACACGATACCCACGGGTTTGAGATCGATCACGAGGGAAAGGATACCTGGCGGCATAAACAATCCGGCGCGCAGACCGTGGTGATTTCATCTCCTGAAAAAATCTCCATGATCAAGGATGTCGAAACGGAGATGAGCCTCGGCCACATCGTGGCCCGATATTTCGCGGATATGGACATCGTCATCACCGAAGGCTACAAGAGCGCCGGCAAGCCTCAGATCGAAGTCTTCCGAAGTGCGGCGCACCGCTCCCCCATCCACGGCAAGGAATGCCCCGGGTCGCTTGTCGCCGTGATGTCCGACGTGCCGGTGGACCTGGGGGTGCCGTGCTTCGACCTCAACGATATCCCCGCCCTGGCCGGCTTCATCGAAGGGGCATTCCTGACCGGGTAGGCCCTGCCTCAAAAGTCCCGATGTCCGCATGGCAAGTGGATCGTCAGATATTGTTCAGGATTCGGGATTTCGGGATTCGAATGTCTTGTTCTTCGAATCGCTCCCCCCGCCCCCGGGCGCCGGTCCTTTTTGGTTTTCTTTCACGAATTCCCGGCTCCGCCGGTAGGCCTCCGGCGTGTTCACATTGAAGAAGGAGCGCCGCCGGGGGTCCGCGGTCGCCAGTCGTTCATACGGCACCGGCTTGAGACGAATCTTGTCGTAAAATCGAATGATTTTATAGTCGCCGCGATCCAGCTGCGCTTCGATGAACGGGATGCACCGCCTGGAGTACACCGCGCAAAGCGGTTCGTAACGGCCTTCGAACACCGGAACGATCACGTCCTTGTCGGGTTCGACCTCTTCGATCAGCCCCTCGATCAGGGCCGGTTCCAGAAAGGGGGCGTCGCAGGCAACCACGAACGCATGCCCGGCGCGGGCATGGGTCAACCCGGCATGGATGCCGGTAAGCGATGCGCGGGCCCGGTAGATATCCTCCACGATTTTGACGGGCCGGCCCTCGTAGAGGCGGGGCTCCCGGGTCACCAGCAGGAGCTCTTTGAAAAAAGGATCGAGAATACCGATGATCCGGTCGAGAATCGGGGTGCCGCCAAGGACCAAAAGCGCCTTGTTGCGTCCGCCCATGCGGGAATTCAGGCCGCCGGAAAGGATCACCCCGCAGCAATTGACCGGTCTCACCCGTTGATTCACGGCCCCTGCCCTCCCGTGCCGGCCACCCGTTAAAAAGTGTCCATGTCGTTCAGCTACAAGAGCTGCACCGAAACGATGTCTCCGGCGGCAATGCGGGTAACGCCTTCGGGGATGGCCGCCACCGCATCGGCCTCGGCCATGGACTGCAACCGGCTCACTTTCCGGATCGGGTGAAAAACCGGAAGTTCCGCCCCCTCGCCCTCGCCGATTCTGCCGAAAACAAACTGGGTCCAGTCCGCATACCGGCCGGTGATGGCTTCGCTCAAGCGGACCCGTGCCCGGGGCAGGCCCGGATGGGGGTGCCCGGCAAGGGACAGGAGGCCCGGCAACGCGATCTGCAAAAATCCCATCAGGTTGGACGGCGGGCCGCCCGGCAGGATAAACACCGCTTTTCCTTCCAACCGTCCGAACCCGACCGCCTTGCCCGGACCGATGCGGATCCGGTGGAATACCTGCTGCCAGCCGAGGCGCGCGAGCACGTGCGCCACCATGTCCCGGTCCCCGGTCCAGGCACCGCCGCTGGTGACGATGGCATCCACGGTGCCGGCGGCCGTTTGCAGGACCGAAAGAATTTCCTCCGGTTCATCCCGGACGATGCGCATCCGGGTCTTCAGGCCGTAACGGCGGCACCAGGCGCTCAAGGTGGTGAGGTTGCTGGCGTAAAGCTTTCCCTCGGGCAGGGGTTTTCCCGGGGCGACCACCTCGTCGCCGGTGGCGATGATGGCGACTTCGGGATTTTTGATCACCGGCACGCGGCTGTGGCCCGCCGCGGCGAGAAGCCCCACCTGCCCCGGCGACAGGCGCTGGCCCCGACGGGCGACGATTTTCCCGATCGCCACATCGCTTGCCCTGGGCAGGATGTTTCGGCCCGGTTCGGCACAGTTGAGGGCCCACACGGTCTGCCCGTCCACCCGGGCGTATTCTTCCGAGAGCACGGCGTCCGCGTTGCCGGGAATCCTGGCCCCGGTCAAGACCCGCACGGTGCTCCCCGGTGATACCGTCGCGTCGTGCCGGCCGCCGGCAGCGGCAAGACCGGCATGCGTCAGGGGAACCGGATGTTCCGGGCCGGCCTCGGCCACGTCGCCGGACAATACGGCGTAGCCGTCCTTCAGGGAGGCATCCACCGAGGGAGAATCCACTTCGGCGTAGATGTCTTCGGCCGCCACCCGGTCGACGCTCTCGATCAATTCGACGGTTTCCGCTGCAAGGGGCGACAACCGCGCGAGGGTCTGCGCGAGGGCCTCGTTCAATCCGAGCGGCAAATGTCTGGTCACACGGCCTCCGTTCAATGCGCGTCACTTCCCGAAAGGGCAATGGGGATACGTGCAAGCCTTGCATTTCAGGCACAACCCGCCGTGGCCCAGCATGGCGATCTCCTTGCGGGTGATTTTTTCTCCGGTCAAAACCCGGGGATAGATGAGGTCGAACACCGTGTTGGCCGCAAACAGCCCGCAGGCCGGAATCCCCAGAACCGGCACCGCCCCCAGGTTGGCGATCATGAACATGGCGCCCGGCAGCACCGCCGATCCATAGACCATGTCCTGGGCCCCGGCTTTTTTCAGCGCAAACCGGGTCCGGTCGTCCGGGTCCACCGACATGCCCCCGGTGGTGATGAGGACATCGACTCCCCGCGCCACGAACCGCCGCGCGGCCTCGGCGATCCGCTCGTCGTCGTCCGGAAGAAAGACCGCATCGAGCACCGTTCCCCCGAGGGCTTCGACTTTCTTCCGGATGATGGCCTCGAACTTGTCTTCGATACGTCCGTAAAAAACTTCGTCGCCGGTGATCATGACCCCGGCGACGGCCCTTTTCAGGGGGAGCACCCGCAGCACCCCCGCCTTCGAGACCTTGGCCGCGTCGACGCCCTCGATCACTTTCTGCCGCGGCACGACCAGGGGGATGGCGCGGGTCGCCGCCACCTGTTCGCCGTTTTGAACCAGGGTGTTGGTGTGCCGGGTGGCGCACATGAGGTCCCCCAGCGCGTTGAATTGCATCAGGGCTTCCACATCGACCTTGAGCAATCCGTCCCGCGTGGCCACGAGGGAAATCTTCCCTTCCCGGGGCGCGTCGTGCCATCCGACCCCTTCGCCGCACAGGGGGTTGGCGATGGCCTCGGCAGCCTCGTCTTCATGCATTTCTTCCGTTTCGGGGTTGAGAATGTAGAGATGATTCTTTCCGAGTCTTCGGAGATGGTCCAGGTCCTGGCCCCTGAGGATGTGACCGCGCAAAAACGCCGGGCCCTTGAACTCTCCGGGTCGAATCTCCGTGATGTCGTGCGCCAGCGCCCGCCCGACGGCGTCCTCGATACGAACCACTTCAATCATGCGGCTGCCTCCTTTGACCGGTATCGATGAATGTCCGCATTTTCATGAATCGGTTGGAAATAGTTCTCTCCGGCGCAGGGCCGGCACAAAATGCGGTGATCGATTTCGACTTCCCTTCCATCCCGCACGACCTGGCCGCACCGAGAGCATACCGCATGACGGCGGGGCGGCCCGGGCGTCTCCCATGGTTCGATGTCCACCATGACCCGCTGGACATCGAACAAGAGCTCGTCGGGCATCCGTTTGTAGCCTTCGATTTGCCGGGAGCGGACATCCCGCGCCTCCGGCGCGAATTCCCCGGCCTTCTCGCGGGAGCCTTCCGTGGACACGATGCGCACGGCCTCCCGGGTCTCCAGGTTGAGGAAGGTCGCCGCGTTGATGCCGAAGTCTTTGAATTTCAAGGTGCGTCTGCCCATCCGGCACCCGGTGGCGCTTTCAATGGCATCGGTGGCGCAGCGGTCGATTTCAACGAACACCATGAGCTTCTTGCGGTACTCCGGCGACTTGGGGTTTTCGATCCCGACCAATCGACACCCCAGCATCGCCATGCGGACCCCGATGACCTGCCCGGCGCAGAGGTGTCCGTGCTGCGCCACCGATTCCGTCAATAGTTCGTTGAAGGATTTCATGTAATCTCAAGCCCTTTCCATAGCCGATGGGCAAAATTTGCCAATCGATAGGAAAAATTATCGAAAAATTTCCTCGAACCGAACATCCATGGCTTCATGAAAGCCGCGGACGACCTTTTCATAGTAGCCCATGAGTTCATAAGCCTCCGGCAGGAGCGTCGCGCCGCCGCCCATGTCCCCGCCCCGGTACGACCGGACCAGGGGCCGGCCGACGGATTTTTCCATATCGCGGATGGCACCGCGGAGCCGCCGATAGGACACACCCGTGGCGTTGGCGGCCTCGAGCATCGATCCGTACCGCTCGATGGCTTGAAGGATGCGCATGCGGCCCTCGCCCAGAATGGGCTTTCCGTCCAGCGCGAGCCATACCTTGGAGCGGACACCCCAGGCTTTTGATTTCAATCCGTCCACGACGCCGTCATCTCCGGGAATTGCAAGAAAGTTGCATAATTTATTGCATACAATTCGAGACAACGTCAACGAATTTTTGCCCGGGGCCGCTCGGCATCTCGGGCGGGGACGGGCGGCGATGGACGTCTTTTTTCGAAAACCGAAACACTGCCGGATCCATCCAAAGACCCTTTCCCGTGAAGCGCGCGGATGCCACCGCACCCTCACGGCAGGCCGGCATCCACGTTGAATTTTGGTTGTATCTTCATGCAATCTGAAATAAAAAAGCTTAAAAATCCAATACAACCCCACGCGCGTCAAAGCAAGCGGATTTGCGCAAACGGAAACCATAAGGAACAGGACAGAAAATGGGCGGACGAAAAAACCTCACCATGCTCGCATACGACAGCATCAAGCAGATGATGCTGAACTACGATATCGTTCCGGACCAGCGGCTCATCTTTGTCGATTTGGCAAAACAGCTCGGCGTCAGCCGAACGCCGGTGAACAATGCCCTGAGCATCCTTGCCAAGGAGGGATACCTCGACTTTGTCCCCAACCAGGGATACTCCGTGCATCGGCTGACCCTTGAAGAAGCCGAATCCCTCTATGAAATCCGGGAAATCATCGAAGTCGGCACCATCGGCAAATCCATTCTCAACCTCACGCCGGAAAAGCTCAAGGCACTGGAAGAGAAAAAAAACGAGTACGAAAACGCCATCTCCGACCGCGTGCACCGCAAGCTCTTTATTCTCGATGCGGAATACCACGCCGCCATCATCGGGATGATCAAAAACATCTACCTGGTCGAACGCTACCGGGATATCTGCCAGCGGATCTTCCTCCGCTTCCGCACCGAGGACCTGCGGCTCGACCGGCAAAAGGATATCGTCAAAGAGCATGAAGCCCTGTTTCAGGCCGTGAAGATCAAGGACGTCGAATGGGCCAAAGA
>JBJKPT010000231.1:0-2789 GCA_046706045.1 Desulfobacterales bacterium | reverse complement strand
GGACGATGGCGCCCGCGCCGGCCAACATTCGCCGGGCCGGTTCATGGAGGCATTTAAAGCCCGATTTTTCAATCACCTCGAATGCCGCCTGGCGAATTTCCCAGATCTGATCGTCGGTGAGGACACGCATGTCAACGCTTCGGGTTTGGGTACGCGATGTCTGGATCATCTCGAGCCTTTCTTATTAGGATTTCATTCGGTTCAAGGTGAGTGACCCTAAGCCGTTGACGCGATGGGTGTCAAGTCCGACGAAAACGCGAAGGGTGAGGTCTCCACAACGGAAAACGAGGGGATGCTGCCCACACCGTCGCCGATCCGGACGCTGGTGACCCCGGGGCATCCACCACCCCGGCGGCTTCGCAGCCGATGCGGGAACCCCGATATCGGGCGAAAAGACTTTTTTGAAACGGTTCCCCATGAAATGCGGTAATATGCGAAGAGACAATACTCAAAAAGGGGGGAAGAGACATGCCTCGGTCGAATCGTATCGTCCGCACCTCATGCAGGGGGTGTCACGGCGTCTGCCAGGTTTTGGTCCATATGGAAGGCCAACGGGTGGTCAAGATTACGGGCGACCCGGAAAGCCCGACAAGCCGGGGCTACCTCTGTCCCAAGGGGGCGGCGGCCCCGGAGATCCTCTACCACAAGAACCGGCTCACCCATCCCCTGCGAAGGAAAGGCGTGAGAGGCGGGAATCAATGGGAGAGGGTCTCCTGGGATGAGGCGATTGCGGAGATGGCGGAGCGCTTCGACCGCGTGCGCCGGGAATCGGGAACCGAGTATCTGGCCGTGGCCCAGGGGACGGGAAGACCCTACACCGAGTTCACCAACCTTTTCGCCAATGCCTTCGGGACCCCGAATTTCCTGTCGCCCGGCCACAATTGCTTTCTGCCGAGGGTGATCGGAAGCACGATCACCGCGGGGGCCCTTCCCATCGCGGACATTTACGGCTTTGGCGGCGAGATGCCGGCCTGCGTCATGAACTGGGGCTGCAACCACGCGGAGGCCGGGGCGTCGGACGGCATGTGCGGGGCGATGTTCAAAAGAGCATTCCTGCAGGCCCGGAAGAAGATCGTTATCGATCCGAGGCCCATCGGGCTTGCCGAAAAAGCCGACCTTTGGCTGCAGCTTAAGCCGGGCAGCGAATGCGCCCTTGCCCTTGCCATGATCCATGCCATCATCGCCGAAGACCTCTACGACCATGCATTTGTCGAAAAATTCGGATTCGGTTTCGACCGCCTGGCCCGCCACGTCCGGCCCTTTACCCCCGAATGGGCAAGCCCCGTCACCCGCATCCCCGCCGCCTTGATCCGAGAGACGGCCAAGACCTTTGCAACGACCAAGCCCGCGTGCATCCAATGGGGCAACGGGGTCGATACGAGTACGAACGCGTTTCAAACCGCCCGGGCACTCTTGATCCTCATGGGGATCACCGGCAACATCGATGCGCCGGGGGGAAACGTTTTCTGGGTTCCGCCCGAGGGGATACGGCCCGGGTTTCACAAGGCCCGGGGAAAGGGAGCAAAGGGATTCATCTCCGAAGAAAAAAAGGCGGCGGTCATCGACGGGAAGCGGTTTCCCTTCACTCCGGACTGCCACGTGCCCACGTTCTGGAAATCGATGATCACGGGCGATCCCTACCGGGTGAGGGCCATTTGGATCGTGGGATCCAACCCGCTTTTGACGGCCACCGAGGGGCTCACCATCGAGCGGGCATTAAAGGATTGCATGGAATACACGGTGGTCTCGGACCTTTTCATGACGCCCACGGCCCAGCTTGCCGACCTGGTGCTGCCGGCCGCCCACTGGCTCGAGCAGGACGACATTGCCTCCATGCACGAGGTCTGGTGCGCCATGACCCGCAAGAAACTCGCCCGGATCGGCGAGGCCCGGGACGACAAAGACGTGATTTTGGAAGTCGCCCACCGCCTGGGGCTGAACGAGGCGTTCCCCTGGCCGGACCGCGAGGCCTATCTGGATTGGCGCTGCGAAGAGACGGGCATGAACTTCGAGCAATTCAAGGAAAAGGATCTCATCCGGGGCGAGATGCGCTACCGGAAATACGAGAAAAATGGATTCGCAACCCCCACGGGCAAGTTCGAATTCTACTCGACCGTCATGGAAAAGGAGGGCAGCCGTCCCCTGCCGGTGTACGTGGAACCGCCCGTGACGCCGACCCCGCAATACCCGCTCGTTCTGATGACCGGCACGAAAAAACTTCCCTTTTTCCATTCGGAGCTGCACCAGATCGATTCTCTGCGCAAGCGGCATCCCGATCCGACCCTTGAGATCCATCCGGAAACGGCCTCGGGCTTGGGCATATCGGACGGGGACTGGGTTTCGGTGGAATCGCCCCACGCGAAAGTCAAGCTTAGGGCAACACTCTTCGATGGCATTGCGCCCGATGTGGTGAACGCCGAGCATGCCTGGTGGTACCCCGAGGCGAGCCCGCCCGAGTACCGCTGGAAGGAATCCTGCGCCAACCTGCTCTTCGGGGGCGACCATTTCGATCCGGACACCGGCGCGGAACCGCTGAAGTGCTATGTCTGCAGGGTTTCGCCCTGTTCGCCTGCGGCTTGAACGGGGGTATCCGAACGTTGCTTCGACTGCTTGCGGTGATCTATCCATTCAGATAGCTTCGTCCGGCCCGGCAAATCAGGCATAGGCAATGTGCTGAATCAGGGCGATGGGATGGTAGTGAAACACCGTGGCGGACCCGGGGAGGCTGCCGCTGCCGTCTTTGACCGCCTGCCACCAGCTGTAGGTGTTCCAGGCGGCGGCCAGTTTGT
>JBJKPT010000230.1:0-7645 GCA_046706045.1 Desulfobacterales bacterium | reverse complement strand
AAAATCCCTGGTGCCGTCCAACCGGGTGTCGCTCCGTCGGATACTGGCGAAATATTACCTGCGGTTTGTCGTCAGCGGGGTGATCATCGCCCTTCTCATCATCGAAAAAATCGTCCACCCCATCGGGATGGTCCTCGGGCTGTCCGTCGTGGTGACGAGCATCATGTTGGCCACCATCGTCGCGGTGAAACATTTAAACTGCAAGGAGGCGGTCTAAGGTGGAACACTCTTTCGTGATCTACGTCTGGTTGTGCGAACTGACCCACAATGCGGCCCTGATCCATTTTGCCCATACCTACCCGTGGGTTATCTCCTCCTGGATCGTGATGCTTTTCCTGATCATCGCCAGCGCCCTGGCCACCAAGAGCCTCGCCATGATTCCGGGAAAAGCCCAGAATTTCTGGGAAATCTCGGTTTCCGGCCTCGAAGAGTTCATGGTGGACATCACCGGGGACGAAGGCCGCTGGTTTTTCCCCCTGATCGCCACCGTCTTCATTTACATCCTCACGTGCAACCTCTCCGGACTGCTGCCCGGATTCGCCTCGGCCACGGCCAACCTGAACACGACCCTTTCCTGCGCCGTGGTAGTCGTTTTTTTCACGCACGTGATCGGCCTTTTCTATCACGGCCCCAAGTACATCAAACACTTCCTGGGCCCGTTGTGGTGGATGGTACCGATCATTTTTCCCGGTGAAATCATCGGTCATCTCGCCCGGGTCCTTTCGTTGTCCGTCCGTCTTTTCGGCAACATGATGGGCCACGAGCTGGTGATGGCGATCCTGCTTTTGCTGGTCGGCGCGTTACTCGCCCCCCTGCCGATTATGGTCATGGGCATTTTCGTCTCCCTTGTTCAGGCCTTCGTGTTCTTTCTGCTCGCCATCATGTACTTTGCCGGCCCCATGGAACACGCCCACAGATGTTGTGGATGCTCCGCTGCCCGGTGGTTTCCGCTATCGGGTGCGTTTTGGGTATCGTCGTCATTTCGTTTTCTGGCAGAAGCCGTTTTTGAGTAACCATTGAAGGAGGTAAGGGAAAACATGCAAGTTGCCGCTCTCCAGTTTTTCATCGCATGCGTTACGGCCGCCGGTTTCGGTGTCGGCATCGCCGCCTTTGGTTGCGGTATCGGTCAGGGCCTCGGCGTGAAGGGCGCCGTCGAGGGCATTGCCCGCAATCCGGAATCCTCGGGCAAAGTGACCGTCTCCCTTTTGATCGGTCTGGCCATGATCGAATCCCTTTGTATTTACGCATTGGTTGTGGCGCTGATCCTGCTTTTCGCGCCGCCGAAAGCCGCCCAGATCACCGCCCTGTTCGCGAAATAAGACGTTTTTTTGCGGGAAACGAAAAGGGGAGTCCGCCCCGTGCGGTCTCCCCTTTTTTTATGGGCCCGCGCGGTCCGTCCGGGACCGCTCGCGGAGGCATCGCGGAGAAAAACCCCTTCGTCTTTCAGGGGGAGATCCGGTCCCCGGCGGCGCGTTTCGGGTCCGCGCGGCGTGCCAGCACGGGTTTCAGGAACCGTCCGGTATAGGATCCCGGCAGGGCGGCGATCTGTTCCGGGGTGCCGGTGCCGACCACGGTGCCGCCGGCGTTCCCGCCTTCCGGGCCGAGATCGATGAGGTAATCGGCGCTTTTGATGACGTCCAGGTTGTGTTCGATGGTGATGATGGTGTTGCCGGTATCGACCAAACGGTTCAGCACCTCCAGCAACCGCCGGATATCCTCGGCGTGAAGTCCCGTGGTGGGCTCGTCCAGGATGTAGACGGTGCGGCCCGTGCTCCTTTTGGACAGCTCCCGGGCCAGCTTCACCCGTTGGGCCTCGCCGCCGGAAAGGGTCGTGGCCGACTGGCCGATGTGGATGTAGCCGAGGCCGACCTCGACAAGGGTTTCCAGTTTGTCCCTGAGCAACGGTTGGTTCCGGAAAAAGGCGAGGGCCTGGTTGATGGTCATGTCCAGGATTTCGGCGATGGTTTTCCCCTTGTATCGAATCTCCAGGGTCTCCCGGTTGTAGCGTTTTCCACCGCAGGTATCGCAGGTCACGAAGACATCCGGCAGAAAATGCATCTCGATTTTTAGGATCCCATCCCCCTGGCAGGACTCGCAGCGACCGCCCTTGACGTTGAAACTGAAGCGGCCGGCTTTGTATCCCCGGGCCCGGGCTTCGGGGGTGTGGGCGAGGAGGTCGCGGATCGGGGCAAAGAGGCCGGTGTAGGTGCCGGGGTTGGACCGGGGGGATTTGCCGATGGGCGACTGATCGATGTGAATGACCTTGTCGACGTGTTCCAGGCCCGTGATGCCGGTGTGGGCGCCGGCGCGGATTCTGGACTGATGGAGGTGCTGGTTCAGACCGGCGTAAAGGGTTTCCAGGACCAGGGTCGACTTGCCGGAGCCGGAAACCCCGGTGACCACGATAAAACAGCCCAGGGGAAAGGTCACGTCGATCGATTTTAGGTTGTTCTGGGAAGCGCCGTGCAGGTTAAGGGAAAAGCCGTTGCCCGGCGGGCGCCGGCTCGGGCAGGGGATGGAACGGCGGCCCGTGTGGTATTGCCCGGTCAGGGTGGCCGGATCCGTCACAAGCCCTTCGGGGGGGCCGGAAAAAACGACGTGACCGCCGTTGACCCCGGCGCCGGGGCCCATGTCGACCACGTAATCCGCCGCCCGGATGGTTTCCTCGTCGTGTTCCACCACCAGCACGGTGTTGCCCAGATCGCGCATGCGCATCAGGGTTTCGAGCAACCGGCGGTTGTCCCGTGGGTGGAGACCGATGCTCGGCTCGTCGAGGACGTAAAGCACCCCGGTCAGTTTGGCGCCGATCTGGGTCGCCAGCCGGATCCGCTGGCTCTCGCCGCCGGAAAGGGTGGCGGCACTGCGCTCCAGGGTGAGGTAGCCAAGTCCCACATCGCTGAGAAAACGGAGCCGATCCCGGATCTCGCGGACAATTCGGTCGGCCACCGCGGCGTCTTGGCCGGTGAGGCCGAGGCGATCCAAAACGCCGATGGCTTCATGGATCGGCAGCGCCGTGATGTCGCCGATCCGGTGGCCCGCCACCCGGACCGCCCGGCTGGCCGGGTTCAAGCGGCTGCCCTGGCATTCCGGGCAGACCCGATGGGTCATGAATCGCCGGAGGTCTTCCCGGGTCCGGGCGGATTCGGTCTGTTCGTAGCGCTGCCGCAGCTGGGGGATCAATCCTTCGAAGGTGCGTTCTTCGAGTTGAACGCGGCCGTTTTGTTCGCGCCGGAAGACGATGGGAACCGGGGATCCGTGCATCAACGCCGTTTTGAGATCTTCGGGAAGATCCCGGTAGGGCGTGTAGATATTCGTCCCGTAACGGGCGGTGAAGGCCTCGAGAAATTCCATGAAAGGCACGGACCGGCGGTCGGCCCAGACCTCGACGGCCCCCTCCCGGAGGCTTAACGTCGGATTTAAAACGAGAAGGTTTTCGTCAAAGGCCATGGTCGTGCCCAGTCCGTCGCACCGGGGGCAGGCGCCATGGGGGGAGTTGAAGGAAAAGCTGGCCGGCGAAAAGGGCGGGTAGCCGATGCCGCAGTTCTCGCAAACGGCCTTTTCGCTGAAGGCGTATTCCTCTTGCTCGGAGAGACGCACGCGCAGCCGACCGTCGGATATCGAGAGCGCCATGTCCAGGGAGTCGGCCAGACGGTTCCGGGCCTCCGGTTTGACGACGACCCGATCGACCACGACCTCCAGGGGGGCGGCGGCCGGTGCCGCGGCCAGGGCTTCGCCGTCTTCCACATCGATGATCGCGGTCCCCAGCCGGATCCTGGCAAACCCGTCCTTTCGCAGGCGGGCGACGGCTTGCTTGCGGGATTGCCCGGGCCGGATCGAAACCGGTGCGAGAAGCACGATGCGGCTGCCCTCCGGAAGCGCCAGGATCCGTTCGAGCATCTCGGTGTGGGTCTGGGCCGTGATGGGGCGGCCGCAACGGGTGCAGTGGGCCGTGCCCACCCGGGCGAAAAGCAGGCGAAGGTAGTCGTGGATTTCGGTGACCGTGCCCACCGTCGAGCGGGGGTTGTGGGCCGCGGTTTTCTGCTCGATGGCGATGGCCGGCGCCAGGCCGTCGATCAGGTCCACCTGGGGTTTTTCCATCCGCTCGAGAAATTGCCGGGCATAGGTGGAAAGCGACTCGACGTAGCGTCGCTGGCCTTCGGCATAAAGGGTATCGAAGGCCAGGCTCGATTTCCCGCTGCCGGAGAGGCCGGTGATCACGACCAGCCGATCCCGGGGGATGGAAAGGTCGATGTTTTTCAGGTTGTGCTGCCGGGCGCCGCGAATGAGAATCTGCTTTTCGGTCATGATCCGTCCGTCGTGAGATAGGCTGTTGCGGGGTTGCAACGCATGCGGATGCCTGCCCACGAATGGTCCCTTCGCGCACCCGTGGATGGCTCCGGATACTATCCCCGATCGGTTGGGTTGTAAACCGGATGCCCGGAAATGCCCGCACAAACCCGAACGGCGCGAAAAGCGGGCAGCAAGGCGGCGCGGCCCGATTCAAAAAATGGTAAAATAAAGAAAAACAGAGAAAAACAGAGATAATCGACGATATTTATTTTGTTGGCAATTTGCCATATGTAAGGATCTGGTTAAAATAGTTACGGATTGTGACGTCACAAAAAGGGCCGTGATATTGCCAGGTTGCAAGAATCACATTAAAATAGCGTTTAATAACAGCCGATTATAAGCTGTTGATAACCGACCCGCCACCACCTGAAAACCCGGCAAGGTCCGGATTGACACCCGTGGGGCCGCGACGTAGAAATGGCTCCATTCAATGCCCATTCAACGCTGATTGATCCTGAGATCCCGTATAACCTTGAGATTTTCCCTAAATACGGAAGGCTCGGGCTGCGATATTCCCGACTCCGTCTCAGGAATGACACGTCGTTAATTTTCATCGAAAACCGTCTATGCCTGATCTATCGATATGGGATAATGTGAAGGCCGCGCTCAAGACGCGGCTTCCGGAGCACAGCTACCGGATGTGGATCGAACCCTTGGCGATGCGTGCCATCGAAAGCGGCCGCATCGTGATCAGCTCCCCCAATTTTTATTCCCGCAAACGGGTGATGGAAAACTACGGGTCGTTGATCGAGGAGGAACTCGGCCGGGTCATCGGGGAGACGTGCCGCCTGAGCATCGAAATCGGAACCGGCCCCGGAGCCGCCGTGCCGAAAAAAGAGGGCGAATCGCCCCAGTATCAGCTCGCCCTGCCGGATTTTGTGGTGCGGCCCCACAACGGCCGGATGTTTCGCCGGGATTTTACCTTTGATCAGTTCGTTGTCGGCAGCAACAACGATTTTGCGTTCAGCGCGTCCCTTTCCCTTGCCACCCACCGCAACGCCCATCAAAATTCCCTGTTTCTCCTTTCCGGCACCGGGATGGGCAAGAGCCACCTGACCCAGGCCATCGGGCACCAGATCCTCACGGCAAACCCCGAGGAAAAGGTCTATTACCTGACGGCCGAAGATTTCGCCAATGAGATGATCCAGGCTTTCCGCCACGACGACTTCCACGCCTTCAAGGAAAAATACCGCAACGGATGCGATGTGCTCCTCTTGGAAGACATCCACCAATTGAGCGGCAAGGAACGCACCCAGGTCGAGCTCTCCCACACCCTGGACTCCCTTATGGAAGCGGATAAAAAGATCATCTTCTCGTCGTGCTACCTGCCATCGGAAATTCCGAAATTAAACGACACCCTCCGGTCCCGTCTCGGTTTCGGCGTGATTTCGAACATCGATCCCCCGGATTTCCGCACCCGGGTGCGGATCCTCAAGCGCAAGGCCCAGCTTCGGGGCATCCGTGTGCCCGAAGACGTGGTCCAGTACCTGGCCGGCGAGCTGACCCAGGACATCCGTCAGTTGGAAGGCGGACTGATCGGTGTCCTCGCGAAATCCTCCCTGCTCGGGGCGCCCATCGATTTGAACCTCGCCGAAAGCGTTGTGCGAAACATCGCCCGGAGCCAAAAGAAGATCACCGTCGAGAGCATCAAGCATCTGGTTTGCGAGCAATACCGCATCTCCACCGTGGACATGGTCTCCAAGAGCCGGCGCAAATGCTTTGTCCGGCCCCGGCAGGTGGCCATCTACCTGGCCCGCCGGTACACCGATGCGCCGTGCCAGGCCATCGGTCGAAGCTTCAACCGCTATCACGCCACGGTTCTTCATTCCATCAATGCCGTGGAAAAAGAGATGCTCCAGGATGCGGCGCTCCGGCAACAGGTGGACTACCTTTGCCGGAAGCTTGAAACCAACCAGTTCAAGCGCTTGATGGAAGCGGCCTGAGGGCGCGTTCCACCCACGTTGCAAACCGGATCGTCCACCGGTTTCATCCATGCGAGAAAAAAAAACGGCGGCCCCCCTTTCCCGGAGGCCGCCGTATTTTTTCTCGAAAGATGTTTGCTATTGAACCGTCACGGGGACATTGTCCGTGGAGACGAGGTCTTCAATCAGTTCCAGCTTGGCGTTTTGTTCTTTTTCCACCGCGCAGCGGATGCGCAGCGCGCAATAGTTTTTGCACACCGCATCCTGCATGCTGAACTGGCCGAAACAGCCCATGCGATCGTCAAACGAGGTGGGGCGGAGAAACAGGGATTTGATCATTGCTCACCTTTTGTCAATAAATGGATCATTTCGTCGTGAATCCGGCCGTTGGTGGCGAGGATCGTCGGATCGTCGATGGCGTAGGCCGCATTGGCGAACGTGGTCACCCGGCTACCGGCTTCCCGGGCAATCAAGACGCCCGCCGCGGTATCCCAGGGCTTCAGTGCCTCTTCCCAGAAGCCGTCGAACCGGCCGCAGGCCACGAAGCACAGATCCAGGGCCGCCGCACCCAGGCGGCGCACCCCGCGGGAGGCCTTCAGGCAGGCGGCAAGCCGCGCCACGATCGGCTCCGGCCGTTCGCGCACATCGTAGGGAAACCCCGTGACCAGCAGGCCGTCATCGACCCGGGCCGTGGCGGAGACCCGGATGGGCCGGCCGTTCAAGAAGGCACCCTGGCCCTGGAGCGCTGAAAACAGCTCGCCCGTGACGGGGTTTAAGACAATGCCCACAAGGATCTCCCCGGCCCTTTCCAGCGCGATGGAAACGGCAAACTGGGCGAGGCCGTGGGCAAAATTGGTGGTCCCATCCAAGGGGTCGACGATCCATCGGTAGGGAGACGGGGAGGGGGCCGCACCGCTTTCTTCGGCCAGCACGCCATGATCGGGAAAAGCGGCCCGGATGATCTCGAGAATGGCGGCCTCCGATGCGGTATCGGCCTCCGTGACCAGATCGATGGCCCCTTTTTTGGTGACGCCCGAGAGGTTTCCGAAATGGCGTCGCAGTTGCCGCGCCCCGTGGTAGGCGGCGGCGATGGCGGTGTGTCGTGCATCTTCCAGCATCATGGCGGCATCCTTTTACCCACGATCTTCCCGGAGTGTCAACCCCGGACCCCGGGTCCGTCCCCGGGGCCGGGCAGGTCGCCGATCCGATCCACGATCCGGTCGATGAGGGGCGGAAGGCTCGCCCTCTCCAGGGCGCTGACGGCGACACCCTCGTAGCGTCGGCAGAGGGCCGCCGCCGCCTCCGGATCCACCCGGTCCGTCTTGTTCAGTACCCGCAACATCGGGATGCGGTCCAGATCCAGATCGGCGAGG
>JBJKPT010000229.1:0-1749 GCA_046706045.1 Desulfobacterales bacterium | reverse complement strand
CCGGATCCGGGCGGCGGCGGCCTCGCAGAATTGCGGCAGGTCCACCCATGCCGCATCCGGCCCGCCTCGACGCATCAGGGCCTGGATGGCGGCGGCAAGATCGCCGTCGACGGCCAGGGTCTTTACCCCATCGGGTGGATCGCCCGGAGATGTTTCGGGAAACCATACCTCGGAAAAAGCGGTTCGGGGGTCGAGCCCGACGGCCCGTGTCACCCGCCGCGACACGGAGTTGAAAAACGTGCGGGCGCAGTCCCCATCCACCATGTCGGCCGCCAACCCGTCGAATGCCGCCTTGGCATCGGCCCAGAGGGGCAGGGCCGGCCCGTCCGCCCCGCGGGACCGGAGCGAGGATAGAAGGCGGTCCAAATGGGCCGAATAGAGGTCCAGACGGGTGAGCGCGTCCTGATGGAGCCCGGCCCAGTCCCGATCGACAAAGCGCCGCGCCGCCCGTCGGCTGATGCGGGAAAAATCGTCCCGGTAGGCATCGAGTGCATCGGCGATCGCGCGGGCAAGGCATTGGGCGGAAGGATTCATGGTGTCCATGGGAGATTTTAAAAACAGCGGCCGGCAAAGGCAAGGGTTCAGGAATTCGTTGCACCCGGCATGGCATTTCCGGTATAGGGTAAAATAAGCAAATGGCGAAATAGGTTTGGGGTTTGCGTGCGTTCTGAATTTCGGGATGCCGTCACCATTTTCCGGGAACCGGACGGCCCGTCCGGTCCGCCCGTTTTATCCATGCCCGATGCCGTGTCTCGCGGAAATTGCAGGGAGGCGCCGATGGAACCGAAAAGGCCGATCACCCGTCGCCGACGCTGGAAGCGATTCAAAATCAACGGTGCCGCAAGAGTGCTGCTGCACAGGCAGCGCATCATGGACTTTGGAAAGCCCAGCCTTGTGGAATTGGGGCCGGTTGTGGATATCTCCATGGGCGGGCTCGCGGTTTGCTATATCGAAAACAAGAAACGAATGATCCACAGCGAAATGCTTTCCTTGAAAATCCCCGACAAGGGTATCCCGCTGGAGGGGGTGACGTTCCGCACCGTGTCCGACCGGAAAATCGCCTGGATGCCGGACGGAAAGATCATCCATCGCCGGTGCGTCAAGTTCGAGATTTTGAACGCGCAACAGAAGCTCCAGGTCGAAACGTTTATCCGAAACCACGCCCTGCCCAACGTGGAAGACCGTCGCTCGGAAACGGACCGGCGCCGACACCAGGACCCACGGTTTTCGGATCCTGCCCGCCGGGATGTTTGCGAACGGCGTTTCAGCCCCGAGCGTCGAATCTTCCAGCGTTGAATTCGGTCCGCATATGAGCCACACCAGATCGGAAAACGCAATTGCCGGCAACGCCCATGGGGTCCGAATCGATTCATTTCTGCAGATGGTGCAGCTGGAGCATGCCTCCTGCACCGTGAAGGTCAACACCGAGAAAAAGACCGGCACCCTCTTTGTCAAGAAGGGGGTTATCCTCGATGCCGAAACCGACGATCTGCAAGGCCGCGAGGCGGCGGTGGCCATCATCGGCTGGCAGGACGCGGTCATTCAGGTGATCGATCGCTGCGAGCGGATGGAAAACCGGGTCCGGACGCCGCTGATGACCCTGCTCCTGGAAGGCCAGCGCCTCAGGGATGCCCAACGGGTACGGATCGAACCGGACACCCCCTCCGTTGAAGAAGCCGCGGCAGCGGAGACCGACCCGCCTCGTGAAGCGGGGGATGCGGCACCGCCGCCGGATCTTTTCGGATCGCT
>JBJKPT010000228.1:0-3000 GCA_046706045.1 Desulfobacterales bacterium | reverse complement strand
GGCAAGCATAATCCGCTCTATACCCCGCACGCCGATACCGGTGACAGCATCATCGTGATCAACGCGGAAAAAATCGTTCTCACCGGCCGGAAGCTCGATCAGAAAAACTATTACCGGCACAGCGGATATATGGGGGGGATCAAGAGCATCACCGCCAAGAAACTGATAGAGAAACGGCCGGAGGATGTGATCCGGTTCGCCGTCAGAGGGATGCTGCCCAAGAACCGGCTCGGCAGGAAGCTCTTCAAGAAGCTCCATGTGTATGGCGGCGGGAGCCATCCCCATAGCGCCCAACAGCCCGAGACCATTACCGTATAAATACGCATCAGCCTGAGGTTTGATATGACCCAAGAGACCTATTACGCAACCGGCAGACGGAAGAGCGCCATCGCCAAAACCTGGATTACCCCCGGGTCCGGCCAGATCGTGGTAAACGGCCGGCCCATGGATAATTATTTCACGTTTGAAACCGCCAAGACCATCATGACCCAGCCCCTGATGCTCACCAACCTGCGGGATCGGTTCGACATCCGTGTCAGCGTTACCGGCGGCGGGATCACCGGTCAGGCGGGCGCCATCCGCCACGGCATTACCCGCGCCCTGATGTTGGTGGATCCGGATCTTCGGCCGGTGCTGAAAAAAGCCGGTTTCGTCAAACGCGACCCGAGAACGCGGGAGCGGAAAAAATACGGCCAGAAGGGGGCCCGCGCCAGGTTCCAGTTCTCCAAACGATAAATTCCTTTTCCATCCCCCTGCATGGACCAAAGGGAATGGGGCGTTGCCCTGTTCCCTTTTTTATGTTGCGAGCCGGCCTTGTGCCTCGTTATCGTAATCGTTCTCCTAGTCGAAAGACAAATCCCGATCAGCCACAACCCGTTTGATGCCTATCGTCTTTTGATCGATCACACGGATTGGGTTTGCGGTTTGGAAAGACACCTCGAATGGCACTTGCGATAGCGACTACGATTACGACAACGAATAACACAGGGTTAAAATTAATCTTTTCATCGAAATCCACCAACCAGATTGAAAGATTGCTGAATGGGGTCCCGGAGAAACGCTTTTCCATAAAAATTACGGATAGCTCCCCCGCCATCCCCTTCCAAATAGCGCTTGACTTGCAGGCTGGGTCATTACTAAAAATAGAGCCTTGATTATCGTTTCGACCCTATTCGATTTCGATCCTGAATTTTCAAATATCTTTGGTTAGAATTTCATCAAACGGAGGAATATCAATGACGGAAAAACGAATTTATAATTTCAATCCTGGCCCGGCCGCCCTTCCGCTGCCGGTTCTGGAAGAAATCCAGGCGTCGTTTTTAAATTTCAAGGGCTCGGGGATGTCCCTGGTGGAGGTCAGCCATCGATCCAAGTGGTTCGAGGACGTCATCAACGATGCCGTCGTGCGGATCAAGCGGCTTCTTGCGCTCGATGAGAACTTCGATGTGCTTTTCCTTCAAGGGGGCGCCAGCTCCCAGTTTTTCATGGTTCCCATGAACCTTCTGCCGGAGGGCCGGTCAGCGGACTATGTCAATACCGGCACCTGGTCCACCAAGGCCATCAAGGAGGTGGAGATCCTGGGGAAGACCGCCAAGGTGGTGGCATCCTCCAAGGATCGGGATTTCTGCTACATTCCGAAACCGATCGCTTTCAGCCCCGATGCGGCCTACGTCCACATCACCACCAACAACACCATCAAGGGCACCCAGTGGGCCCAGATGCCGGATACCGGTTCGGTCCCCCTCATCGCCGACATGTCCTCGGACATTCTGAGCCGGCCCTTCGACCCGGCCCCCTTCGGCCTTTTTTACGCCGGCGCCCAGAAAAACATGGGGGCCGCCGGTGTCTGCGTGGTGGTGATCCGGAAGGACATGCTGGAACGGGTTCCTGAAAATCTGCCGAGCATGCTGAGATACACCACCTTCGCCGCCAAGAATTCCCTCTACAACACGCCTCCCTGCTTTGCCATTTATACGGTTCAACTGGTGACCAAGTGGCTGGAGGAGGAAATCGGCGGAATTGAAAAGATGGCGGAAATCAACCGCAAAAAGGCCGACTTGCTTTACGGTTTCATGGATGGCGGCGAATTCTACCGCGGTACGGCCGATGTCGACAGCCGCTCCCTCATGAACGTCACCATCCGCCTCCCCAGCGAGGAATTGGAAAAAGCCTTTATCCAAAGCGCCCAAGAACACGGCTTCGGGGGCCTAAAGGGGCACCGGTCCGTAGGCGGATGCCGGGCCTCCATTTACAATCCCATGCCGCTTAAGGCCGTGGAAGACCTGGTGGATTTCATGAAAACATTCGAAAAGGAAAACGGTTGATTCCGGGAAAGCCGGAAATGGCACTGGTACAAGAAAAGGGGCCTCCTTTTGGGGGCCCCTTTTCTTCTAAACGTCAAACACGGCACCCCGGTCGGCGGAGGTGACGTGGGCGAGATAGCGGGCGAGCCATCCGCGTTTGACCTTGGGTTCGAAGGCGGGCAGGTGGCTCATGCGGCGGCTGAGCTCCGCATCGGACACCCGAAGGTCGATGGTCCGCCTCTGCGCATCGATCCGGATGCGGTCCCCGGGTTGAATGGCCGCGATGGGGCCGCCGGCGGCGGCCTCAGGCGATATGTGGCCGATACAAAGCCCCCGGGTGCCACCGGAAAACCGGCCGTCGGTAATGAGGGCGGTCTTAAGACGGGCCCCCGTGATGGCCGCCGTGGGCGCCAGCATCTCCTGCATGCCGGGCCCCCCCCGGGGGCCCTCGAACCGGATGACCACCACATCCCCATCTTTTACCCTGCCCTCCAGGATGCCGGAGAGTGCCTCCTCCTGGGATTCGTACACGACAGCCGGTCCCTCGAACTGCATCATGTCCCTGTCCACGCCCGCCACCTTGACGACGGCCCCGCGGGGGGCGATGTTGCCGAAAAGGACGGCCTGGCCCCGGTCGGCGGTGAAGCCGTTTTCAGTTTTCCGGATGAAGATGCCGTCCGGGTACGGTGCCTGTTCG
>JBJKPT010000227.1:0-13598 GCA_046706045.1 Desulfobacterales bacterium | reverse complement strand
GTCAATGCCGCGCGATTTCGGCCGATTCACCCGGAATCGCAGGAAAAATCGTCGCTTTGCATGCTATCAGATCCGCTCGGGTTGCGCAACGCCGATATCCATTCGGAAGCGGACCGGGTGCGTCTCGTAAAAATCGCCGATATTCCTCTCGCTTGAAAAGGAAAAGCGCCGCTTCCGACCGGTTCTCGGGGGAGTGAAAAGGGGCGGAAATTAGGCTTGTCATCCCGTCGGCCTTGTGCTAACCAGTAATTTTCAATGAAAAACGTTATCTCCCATAGGGGGGTGGGTAGCGCGACCCCTGTGCGTGGCGCAACGACATGATCCCGCGTTTGGGTAAAAAAACCCCGATGGTCCGATTTAAACGCCGTTTGCAACGAAGCCTATTATTTATCACGTCACAAGGAGGTTTGCTTTTATGAAAACGCTTATTGGAGGCGCCGTAGCCGCTGTCCTTGGCCTCATCGGACTCGCGATTTGGTTCAAACCATTTCTCCAGCTCCTGGCCGGTGCGGTCCCGATTATGCTTCTGCTCGGGGGTGGCCTTGCCCTTTACCTGGGCTTCGAGGAACTCAAGGATTCCTGGAACAAAGACGAAGCCACCGTTGAAGCCGGTCCGGCCGACGATGTCGAGAAATACAGGCAGGAGATCGATACCCTGAAGAAAGAAATCGAAGGCTTGAAGGCTGAAAAAGCATAGCGTATCGATGGGTTAGGCTTTTTCGCGCGCGAATGAAAACACCTCGCACGGCCATGGCGCCGGGCGGGGTGTTCTATTTTTCCCTCCACCCCGCCTCGGGATAAAGAAGGTACGGCGCCCGCCGCCGGCGAAAGGCGCTTTCCTCCTCGGTCCATGCTGCTTCCAGTTCCACTGCCGTCCCCCCGGCGCAAAGATGGCGACGAATGGCCGGGCCTCCGAAGATCATATCGATCGGCAGGCGCTCGGTTTCGTACTCGTAGGGTGGCGGCTTCCATTGAAACGCGTCGCCGGAGATCCTCATCACGGCTTCCAGCAGCCGGACGGCCGTCCGGAACGGCCGGTAGTCCCGGGCGCCGGTGACGTGGATCTGTGCGCCGTCGCATCGCCGGCCGGCCCATTTGTTGGAGGTCGGTTCAAAGGCGACCGGACGCAACACCGCACCGGGCGGCTCCGGGCCGCCCATGGCCTCAATCATGCGACGGCCGTCGACAAACGGAGCGCCGAACTGTTCGAAGGGAAGCGTCGTGCCGCGGCCCTCGGAGACGTTGGTTCCATCCCAAAGCACCAGGCCGGGATAGACCAGGGCGGCTTCCGGGGTGGGAAGGTTGGGGGAGGGGATCACCCAGGAAAGGCCCGTATCCCGGAAGAACATCCCGCGGTCCCAGCCGTGCATGGGAACGACTTCCAGGTCGCAGGGCCGCTCGGCCATGGCATTGAAGAGGCGGGCCAACTCGGCCATGGTCATGCCGTGGCGCATGGCAATGGGGTGGGGGCCCACGAACGAGGCGAAGGCCGGATCCAGGCAGGGGCCTTCCACGTCGAGGCCGTTGATCGGATTGGGCCGGTCCAGGACCACAACGCGTTTGCCGGCATCGGCCGCGGCCGCCATGCAATACGCCACGGTCGTGGCGAAGGTATAGACCCGGGTGCCCACGTCGATGAGGTCGATGACCAGGACATCGATGGGGGCGAGCATCGCCTCCGTGGGCCGCCGCGTCTTGCCGTAAAGGCTTACCACCGCAACTCCCAGCACCGGGTCCCGGGTATCGTCGGACTCGATCATGTTGTCCTGTTTTTCAGCGTGATATCCATGCTGGGGAGAATAGAGGGTCGTCAACCGGCGGCCGAAACGCTCGTGCATCCGTATCGCGGCATGGCGAAAGCGCCGGTCCACCGATGCGGGGTTTGCCAGCAAACCGATGCGTGCGGCTTTTGCCCAGGTGGGGGGATCGGCCAGGAATCGTTCAAGCCCGGTGATGACAGCCATGGGAGAAATCCTTTCGCCTGTGGGTTGATCGGGCCGGAAACGACCCGTCCGGCGGTCGATAGCGCCTTGACAAATATGAGTATACCACATAAAGGAAACCGTTGCTCCGGCGGTCGGCCAGCAGGCATGCGGTCGGAGTGGGCCTGTTCGTAAACGCTAAGCAGATGTATCGGCCATCGAATGCCGGTGGGTTCGGAGTCTACCCATGAATGGACGTTTTTTATGGGCAACGGGACCGAGAGCAGACGGATGGCCGATGGGATTCGATTCGGAGGCCAGTGGAGATCGCACTCGAAGGCATCGTCGCCATCGTCGGCAATTACGGCAGTGGAAAAACCGAAGTCGCCGTCAACCTGGCGTTTCATCAGCGTCAGACCGGCAAAACGATCGGGATCGCCGATCTGGATCTGGTCAATCCCTATTTTCGTACCCGTGAAGCCCGGGATCCGCTTACCGCAGCCGGCATCGAGGTGGTATTGCCACCGGAAGGCTATCTCCAGGCGGATCTGCCGATTTTAAGTCCCCTGGTGAGCGGTCTGGTCCGCAATCCGCGGCCGCTGACCCTGTTGGACATGGGCGGCGATGGGGCCGGGACCAGGGTTCTTGCGGCCCTGGCCGATGCCACCGGCGGAAAGCCCATCGAAATGTTGCAAGTCGTCAATCCCCTGAGGCCCGCCACGGCGACCATCGACGGATGCATCGCGATGAAACAACGCATCGAGTCGGCAAGCCGCCTTCCGGTCACCGGGTTCATCGGCAATGCCCACCTCATGGACGAAACCACGGCCCAACTCGTTCTGGATGGCCACGACTTCTGCCGGCGGCTGGCCGACCGGCTGGGATTGCCGTTGACGATGATCACGGCCGCCGACGGGCTCATCGATCCCCGGGACCTGCGGCGCGTGTCGTGCCCGGTACTGCCCATCCGCCGCCGACTCGTGTTCCCGTGGAGTCCATCCAAGGGGATCGGTCAATAAACGGTTTCCAGAACCTCCCGTGCCGGAATGCCGGCGGTTCGGGGACCGAAACCACGGGAAGCGATCCATGCCGCTTCCCGGAAATGGAAGGGATAGCTCATGGCATACCATCACACCATCGATCGCGATCGTTGCAAGGGCTGTGGCCTCTGTGTCGCCATTTGCCCGAAAAACGTGCTGGAAATCGACACCCAGATCAACACCAAGGGGTATTTTCCGGCATTTCGTGCGCGTCCCGAAGACTGTATCTACTGTGCGGCCTGCTGCACCATGTGCCCGGACGTGGCCATCACCATCACGGAAACCGCCGCCGAGAAGGCGGCAACCGGAACGGAAGAAGTGTTCATCCGCGGATGGGCACTCGGGAGGAAAACCATGGCAAAGGTGTTAATGAAGGGCAACGAGGCCATCGGCGAAGCGGCGATCCGCGCCGGCTGCCTCAATTATTTTGCCTATCCCATCACACCCCAATCGGAAGTGGCCGAATACCTCTCCTATCGGCTTCCGCAAGCCGGCGGGGTTTTTCTACAGGGAGAAAGCGAGGTGGCCGTGGGCTATATGCTCTTCGGTGCCGCCGGCGCCGGGGTCCGGGTCATGACCACGTCCTCGAGTCCGGGCATCAGCCTGATGAGCGAGGCCATCAGCTACATCGCCTGTGCCGAATTGCCGGCCGTGTTTGTCAACATCATGCGGGGCGGTCCCGGGCTCGGCGGTATTTTGCCCTCCCAGGGCGATTATTTCCAGGCCACCAAGGGCGGCGGTCACGGCGATTACCGGCTGCTGGTGATGGCGCCGGCCAGCGTCCAGGAAGCCGTCGAGATGGTGATGACCTCTTTTCCCCTGGCGGAAAAATACCGGAATCCGGTCATGATCCTGGGCGACGGGCTCATCGGCCAGATGATGGAGCCCGTTGAATTTCCGGATCACCTCACCACGGTGCCGAGCAACAAGGACGACTGGGCCACCAACGGCATGTCCACCCGGCACCGCAAGACCCGGAATCTGGTCAAGTCCCTGTATCTGGATTCCGACACACTGAACGACCAGAACCTCAAGCTGAAGGCCAAATACGATCGGATGCGGGCCGAAGAAGTGCGTTTCGAGGCCTATGCCACCGACGACGATTACAAGGCCCTCATCGTCAGCTACGGCACCATGAGCCGGGTTTGCCGCACCGCCATCGACAATCTTCGTGCCGAAGGCATCGCCGTCGGGATGATCCGGCCGAAGACCCTGTTCCCCTTCCCCGAACAGGCCATTGGCGAAGCGGCCGCCAAGGCCTCGTGCAAGGTGGTTTTCAGCATCGAGATGAGCATGGGGCAGATGATCGAAGACGTTCAGAGAAGCGTTCTGGGCGCCCGGCCCGTGATGTGGTACGGCAAGTGCGGGGGCGAAATCCCCTCGCCCGAAGAGATCATGGACGTGGTCAAGGACCGCCTCCGCTCGGCCTGAACAGTGCCCGGATTCATCCAAAGGAGAGTTTTCATGGGAAAAATGTTTTCAAGACCGGCAGCCATGTCGGATCAGCCCACCCACTATTGTCCGGGATGCACCCACGGGGTCATCCATCGGCTGGTGGCCGAGGTGATCGACGAACTCGGCATCGCGGAGCGCACCGTCGGCATCGCGCCGGTGGGCTGCTCCGTGCTGGCATACAATTACTTTACCATCGATTTTCAGGAAGCCGCCCATGGTCGGGCCCCGGCCATGGCCACCGGCATCAAACGGGTTCGTCCCGACCTCATGGTCTTCACCTACCAGGGGGACGGCGACCTTGCCAGCATCGGCATGGGCGAGATCGTCCACGCGGCCAACCGCGGCGAAAAATTCACCACGGTCTTCGTCAACAACGCGATCTACGGCATGACCGGAGGCCAGATGGCCCCCACCACCATGCCCAACCAGCGCACCACCACGAGCCCCGCGGGCAGAAACCCCGACGAGGTCGGCATGCCGATCAAGGTCTCGGAACTTCTGGCGGCCCTGCAGACACCGGCCTACATCACGCGTCAGACGGTGATCTAGCCGAAATACATCCACAAGGCCAAGAAGGCGCTCAAGCGGGCCTTCACCTATCAGCTTGAAGGCCGCTGCTTCAGTTTTGTGGAGTTTGTCAGCACCTGTCCCACCAACTGGGGCATGACCCCCCTGGCGGCGGTGGACTGGGCGGAGGAGACGCTGCTCGGCTACTACGAACTGGGGGACAAAAAAACGCCCGAGGCGGCGTAATACCGAGTGCCACGCGCCGTTCCGCCCGGGTTTCGCTCCGGCCCCGGGACGGCCGGGAGGGAGGGACACATGCAAAACGAGGTTATTTTTGCCGGGTTCGGCGGGCAAGGCATTCTGCTCAGCGCGAAGATTCTGGCCCAGGCCGCCATGAACCAGGGCCTCGAGGTCGTCTGGATTCCATCCTATGGTCCGGAGATGCGCGGCGGCACCGCCTATTGCATGGTGGTCGTCGCCAACCGGCCCATCGGTTCGCCCATCATCAAGAACCCGGGGCACTAGGTGGCGATGAACCGGCCGTCTTATGAAAAGTTCGCCCCCGTGGTCAAATCCGGCGGGGTCATTCTGGTCAACACCACCCTGATTTCGGTGACGGTGGCCCGCGACGACGTCGATGAGCTGCGGCTGCCGGTCAACGACATTGCGCTCGGTGTGGGCTCCGTGCGTTCGGCGAACATCGTCGCCTTGTCGGCCTTTGTGGCCCGCAGCCGAATCGTGGACCTCGAGGTCCTGCGGCGGGCCGTGGAGACCGAATTCGGGAAAAAACCGAAATTGATTCCCCTGAACATGAAGGCCATGGACGCCGGCATTGAGGCCGCGGCAACGACCACGGCGGATGCCGTCTGACCATGAGCGATCCGCCCAGACTGCTGATCACCATCGACGGGCCGGCCGGCGCAGGGAAAACCTCGACGAGCCGGCTTTTGGCCGAGCGGCTGGGGTACCGCTACGTGGATACCGGTGCGCTTTACCGGGCCGTCGGCCTGGAAAGCCTCGATCGGGGCATTGCCGCCGATGACGAAAACGCACTGGCCGAATTGTGCCGGAATCTGCGGCTCGATTTCGAAGCCGGGGCCGGCGGGATGCGGCTGATGGTCAACGGGCGGGATGTCGCCGGCCGGATCCGCACCCCGGAGGTCGCCATGCGGGCCTCGGCGGTCTCGGCCCTGCCGGCGGTGCGCGCCGGTCTTCTCGATCTCCAGCGCCGGCTCGGCAGGCAAAAGGCCGCGGTGTTCGAGGGCCGCGACATGGGCACCGTGGTGTTTCCCGAAGCCGACATCAAATTTTTTCTCACGGCGGATCTGCATACCCGTGCCCTGCGGCGGTACCGCGAGATGCCGGCCGATGCCGGCCGGGACCTTTCGCGGGTCGAAGCGGATATGGCGATGCGGGACCGAAACGACAGCACCCGGAACGTGGCGCCGCTTCGCCCGGCGCAGGATGCGGTGTGCATCGATTCCTCCGCGCTTTCCCTGGAGGACGTCGTCTCCGGCATGATCGATCGGATTCGTGACGTGATGGCAGGTTGGCAATGACGTTCAATCCATGGGGCAAAATCCTCGTTCCGGCGAAGGCCCTGGAGAAAATATTCTTGTAAACTCAGCCAACTTCTGCTATTGAGACGCGCCAATCCGCATCCGCGTCGCCTTCGATCGCGGAAATTACATCGGCCAAGGGAGAATCGTTTACATGGAAACCAAAGAAAACACGAACCAACCCACGAAAGAAGAAGTGCCGGCGATTGACTCGGAAGACCTGAAAGAGACCCATGAAGCCATGGAGGCCGGCGATGACGTATCCATGGAAAGTCTGATGGATCTCTACGAAGAGAGCTTCAAACGGTTCGCCGAAGGCGAAGTCGTGAAGGGGCGAATCATCTCCGTTGACAGAGATCATGTCCTGGTGGACATAGGATATAAATCCGAAGGGCAGATTCGCATCAACGAGTTTCGTGCCGACGATGGCGAAATCACCGCCAGCGTCGGCGATCCCGTCGAGGTCATGGTGGAATGGTGGGACGATGAAAACGAAGTCGTCGTCCTGTCCAAAGAAAAAGCCGAGAAGGTCAAGGTCTGGGATGAAATCAAGGTCGCCTACGACAACGATCAGACGGTCAACGGGACCATCACGTCCCGGGTCAAGGGCGGTTTTTCCGTGGATATCGGGGTGCAGGCGTTCTTGCCCGGCTCCCAGGCGGACTTGCGTCCGATTCGCAATCTCGACGAAATGGTCGGCAAGACCTTCGATTTCAAGATTCTCAAATACAACCGCAAACGCAGCAACATCGTTCTGTCCCGCCGGGTTCTGCTTGAAGCCGAACGCGAAGCCAAGCGGACCGCCACCTTGGGTTCCATCCACGAAGGCAAGGTCATGTCCGGTACGGTGAAGAACATCACCGAATACGGGGTGTTCGTCGATCTGGGCGGCGTCGACGGGCTGCTGCACATTACCGACATCTCCTGGGGACGGGTCAAGCACCCCTCCGAGCTCTTCTCCATAGGGGATGAGATCACCGTCAAGGTGCTCAACCTCGATCTTGAAAAGGAACGGGTTTCCCTCGGGATGAAGCAGCTTACCCCGGATCCCTGGACCACCGCGTCAAAGAAATACCCCATCGGCTCCCGCATCACGGGACGGGTCGTGAGTTTGACCGATTACGGCGCATTCGTCGAACTCGAGGAAGGCATCGAGGGCCTGATCCACGTCTCCGAGATGTCCTGGACCCGCAAGATCCGCCATCCGTCCAAGGTCGTTTCCGTGGGCGAAAATGTCGAGGCGGTGGTTCTCGACATCAAGCCGGATGCGCGCCGGATCTCGCTCGGCATGAAGCAGGTGGAACCGAACCCGTGGGACGTGATTGCCGAGAAGTATCCGGTGGGCACCACCATCGAAGGCAAGATCAAGAACATCACCGATTTCGGTATCTTCATCGGCATCGACGAGGGTATCGACGGGCTGGTGCACATCTCCGACATTTCCTGGACGAAGCGGATCAAGCACCCTTCGGAGATCTACAAACAGGGCGATACGGTCCAGGCCATCGTGCTGGATATCGAAAAGGATCAGGAGCGCTTCTCCCTGGGCATCAAACAACTGACCCCGGATCCGTGGTCCACCGTGGCCGAGCGCTACGATGTGGGCAAGGAAATCACCGGCACCGTTACCAACATCACCGATTTTGGTATCTTCATCGAATTGGAAGAAGGCATCGAAGGGCTGGTCCACGTCTCCGAGATCAGCAAGGAGAAGATCAAAACCCCGGTCGGCCGTTACAATGTCGGCGATGTGATCAGTGCGCGCGAGATGAACATCAACAGCGACGAGCGGCGAATCGGTCTTTCCATCAAACGGCTTGAAGTGGAAGACGAGCAGGCCCTGCTCAGCGAATACGTCAGCAACATGCGTTCCCCCAGATCCGCCTTCGGCGAAATCCTGAGTGAAAACCTCCAGGAAAAGCTCAATTCCACCCAGACCCGGGAGGAGGACGCGGAGACCGACGAGTAACCGCGATTGCCGCATGGATTCCGCAATCGGCACGAATTCGAGCGGGGCTTGCCGGAAGGCGGCCCCGCTCGCGTCGTCTGAAGCCTCTTGACACAACCCAATGCCGGCATGCGGGAAATCCGTTTCCGTCTGCCGCTGGATTTCGGAGCACCGCTCATGTTTTCCCGCCGCCATCCCTTTTTGTTTACCTGCCTGGTATTTGCCGGAATCGCCGGCGCAACCGTCCTTGGCACAACCCTTCTCATCGCGACACTCACCCATCGCTCCGACCGGGTGTCGGGTCAAAAGGTCGGGGTCATCGAGATTTCCGGCGTCATCGTCCAGGCCCGGGACGTTTTGTCCCAGATTCGCGATTTCCGTGAAAACGACCACATCCGCGCCATCGTCATCCGGATCAATTCCCCCGGCGGGGCCGTGGGGCCCGCCCAGGAGATCTACCGGGAGATCCGCAAGACGGTCCCGGTAAAGAAGGTGGTGGCGTCTCTGGGCGCAGTGGCCGCCTCCGGCGGGTATTACGTGGCTTCGGCCGCCAGCGGCATCATGGCCGATCCGGGCACCATCACCGGCAGCATCGGGGTCATCATGAGCTACACCGACCTGAGGGGGCTGCTCGCCAAAATTGGGCTCACACCGGTGGTGATCAAAAGCGGCACGTACAAGGACATCGGTTCCCCCACGCGGGAGATGACCCCGGAGGAACGAAAGATTCTCGAAAATCTCGCCGATGCCATTCACCGGCAATTCATCCGGGACGTGGCCGCAGGGCGGCACAAAACCGTTGAAGCGGTGGCGAAGCTTGCCGACGGCCGCATCTACACCGGGGAGGCCTTCCGGTCGCTCGGCATGGTGGACCGGTTGGGCAACCTGGAAGACGCCATCGATTGGGCCGGCAAACTGGGGGGAATCAAGGGAAAGGTGGAAGCCGTCTATCCGGAGACGGATCGCTTCGGTTGGGTGGATTACCTCAAGAGCGAGATTCACGATCTGGCGGCGCGGGTCGCGTCCCCGGACCTTTTCGCCGGGTATCTCTACCGGCCTTAGGCGAACATCGTTATGTCGCCCAGCCCCTCACGGAGCACATCCGGTACGTCGTCGATCAGTGAAATCACGCTCGACGGCCGGCCCGGCACCGGACCGCCGTCGATGACCGCGTCGATCCGGCCGCCGAAGTGGTCGTGGAGCAGGGATGGGTCGTAAAACGGCTCCCCCGTCGGGGCCTTGGCGCTGGCCGAGAGAATCGGATGCCCCAGGGCTTGCACCAGGCTGAGGCAGATGGCGTTGTTCGGCACCCGAATGCCCGCGGTTTTTCGTTTGGTGAGCATTATTTTGGGCACGAGCTTGGTCCCTTCCAGGACGAAGGTGTACGGGCCCGGCAGCAGCCGCTTCATCGTGTTGTAAGCATAGTTGGAGACCTTGGCATAGGCGCTGATGTGCTTCAAGTCGGCGCAGATGAAGCTGAACGGCTTTTTTTTGTCGCGCTGTCGAATCTGGTAGACCAGCTCGATGGCGTGCTTGTTCATGATGTCGCACCCGATGCCGTAGTAGGTGTCGGTCGGGTAGGCGATGATGCCCCCGTTGCGTAAAATGCCCGCCGCGCGGTCGATGAGCCGCTGGGGAGGATTGTCCGAATGAATGGTCAGTAGCATGACGTCCACCGCTCCAGGTTCCGCTGCACGGGGATTGGCCCCCGGATGCCGCCGGGGTTACGCGATATTGCAACCCGGTACAAATACTGGAAATCGCGATGGACTGCAACCGTAACGCCGTTTGCGGCTCCGCGGTCCCGGATTTTGCCGGCAATCCGGGAAAAGGCCATTGATTGCCCCGGTCTCATCTGCTATCAAAAGCGGTTAACGTTTAATCCCTAACCCTCAACGGGTCCGTCCCCTGGGAGGCATCCCCATGACCATCTCCCCCGAAGAAGCATATTCGTTTGACGACGTCCTGCTCGTTCCCTGCTACTCGGACGTTTTGCCCGCAGACGTGGACACGCGGACGCGGCTCAGCCGCAACATTTCACTGAACATTCCGCTGATCAGCGCGGCCATGGATTCCGTGACCGAATCCCGTTCGGCCATCACCATGGCCCGGGAAGGCGGGATCGGCTTTATCCACCGCAACATGAGCATCGAGCGGCAGGCGTTGGAGGTCGGCAAGGTCAAAAAATCCGAAAGTGGCATGATCATCGACCCGGTCACCATTCATCCGGACCAGAAGATCCACGAAGTGCTCGACCTGATGCGGCAATACCGCATTTCCGGGGTGCCGGTCATCCGGGACGAACAGTTGGTCGGGATCGTCACCAACCGGGACCTGCGGTTCGAGTCGGACCTGGAAAAAACGGTCTCCGAGGTCATGACCAAGGACCACCTCGTTACCGTCAACGAGGGGATCACCCTGGAGGAGTCCAAGAAACTGCTTCACAAGCATCGGATCGAAAAACTTCTGGTGGTGGACAAGAACGGTCGTCTGACCGGGATGATCACCATCAAGGACATCGAAAAGATCCGGCAATACCCCTATGCCTGCAAGGATTCCCTGGGCCGGCTGCGGGTGGGGGCGGCCGTGGGCGTGGGGCCGGACATGCTCGCCCGCACCGAGGCCCTCGTCAGGGCCCATGCCGACGTGATCCTGATCGATACGTCCCACGGTCATTCCCGAAACGTGATTCAGGCGGTGAAGTCCATCAAGGCGACCTTTGCCGGCGTTGAACTGATTGCCGGCAACGTGGCCACCGACCCGGGCGCCCGGGATCTCATCGCCGCCGGCGTGGATGCGGTGAAAGTCGGCATCGGGCCGGGCTCCATCTGCACCACACGGATCGTCGCCGGCATCGGCATTCCCCAGGTCACGGCCATCATGAGCTGCCGCGCGGCCTGCCAGGAGGCCGATGTTCCCCTGATCGCCGACGGCGGCATCAAGTTTTCCGGAGACCTCACCAAGGCCGTCGGGGCCGGGGCCGATTCGATCATGATCGGAGGTCTGTTTGCGGGTACCGAGGAGAGTCCCGGAGAGACGATCCTCTTCCAGGGCCGCAGCTACAAGGTTTATCGGGGCATGGGATCCCTCGAGGCCATGCGTGAAGGAAGCAAGGACCGGTACTATCAGGGCGAGGACGAGCGGGAAGACAAGCTCGTTCCCGAAGGCATCGTGGGACGCGTCCCCTACCGGGGGCCGCTGTCGGAGAATATCCAACAGCTGATCGGAGGGCTGAAGGCCGGCATGGGCTACGTCGGCTGCCGGAGTCTGGAGGAACTGAGGAAAAAGGCGCGGTTTCGCAAGATCACCGCGGCGGGTCTGCGCGAAAGCCATGTCCACGACGTGATCATCACCAAGGAGGCGCCGAACTACCGGATCGAGTGAGACCGGGTTCGGAACATCCCGATATATCCGGAGCAAGGCAATCTCATGACCAATGCCGACATCCCCTTTGTCCATCTTCACGTTCACACCCAGTACAGCCTCCTGGACGGCGCGATTCGACTGGATCCCCTGATGGCCCGGGCCAAGGAATTCGGCATGCCCGCCGTGGCCATCACCGATCACGGCACCATGTTCGGCGTGCTGGAATTCTTCGAGGTGGCCAAGAACGCGGGGATCAGCCCCATCATCGGCTGCGAGTGCTACGTCGCGCCGGGCCGGCTGACCGACAAGTCGCCGGCGGCCAACCGGGACATGGCCCATCTCGTGCTCCTGGCCGAAAACGTGGAGGGCTACCGCAACCTGTGCAAGCTGGCGACCGTGGCCCAGCTGGAGGGGTTTTACTACAAGCCGCGCATCGACATGACGGTGCTCCGGGAACACAGCCGCGGACTGATCGCCCTTTCGGCCTGCCTCCACGGGCGGATCCCGCGCCTGATTGCCGCCCGGAAACAGGAGGCGGCCGATGCGGCCGCAAGGGAATACCAGGCGATCTTCGGTGAGGAGAATTTTTTTCTCGAGGTCCAGCACAACGGCCTTCCCGAGCAGGAGACGGTCAACGCCGCACTTTTTGACATGAACCAACGCCTGGGCATTCCGCTGGTCGCCACCAACGACTGCCATTACCTGAACAAAGAAGACGTCCAGGCCCACGATGTGCTGCTGTGCATTCAGACCGGAAAGACCGTCCACGACAAGGATCGGTTTCAGTTCCGCACCGACGAGCTTTACTTCAAATCCCCGGCCGAGATGCAGCGCTCCCTGGGCCGTTATCCCGGGGCAATTGAAAACACCGTGGCCATTGCCGAGCGATGCCACATCGATTTCGATTTCGAGACCTATCATTTTCCCGCCTTCGATGCCGGCGCCTCCAAGCCCGTGGACGAAATCTTCAAAGAAAAGGCCTGGGCGGGGTTCGAGCGGATCATGACCCAGCTGAAGAAAGCCTCCCCGGATATCGACGAGACCGCCTACCGGGAGCGGATGGCCTATGAAATCCAGACCATCGTGGATATGGGGTTTCCGGGCTATTTTCTCATCGTGGCGGATTTCATCGGCTATGCGAAACGACACGGCATCCCCGTCGGCCCGGGCCGCGGCTCGGCCGCCGGCAGCATCGTGGCCTATGCCATGGAAATTACGGAACTGGACCCCATCGCCCACGGCCTCATCTTCGAGCGGTTCCTCAATCCGGCGCGCATCAGCATGCCGGATATCGACGTCGACTTCTGCATCAACGGCCGCGAAGAAGTCTTCAAATACGTGGTCGATCGGTACGGCGGCGGCGACTACGTGGCCCAGATCATCACCTTCGGAAAGCTGAAGACCCGCGCGGTCATTCGCGACGTGGGCCGGGCCCTGAACATCCCCCTGGGCGAGGTGGATACCATCGCCAAGCTGGTGCCGGATGTCATCAACATCAGCCTGGACGAGGCCCTCCATCAGGAGCCCCGGTTGAAGGAGATGGCTGAAAAAGACCCGAACGTGGCCAATCTCATCAACATCGCCCGCACCCTCGAAGGCCTGCCGCGGCACGCTTCCACCCATGCCGCCGGAGTGGTCATCGGCGACAAGCCACTGGTGGAATACCTCCCCCTTTACCGCGGGAAAAAGGGGGAAGTCGTCACCCAATTCGACATGAAGAAGGTGGAGAAGATCGGCCTGGTGAAGTTCGATTTCCTCGGCCTGCGGAACCTCACCGTCATGGATCACGCCCTGCGGCTGA
>JBJKPT010000226.1:0-2340 GCA_046706045.1 Desulfobacterales bacterium | reverse complement strand
ACCCGGCTTCCACGTATTTGCGCAGAAGGGGGCAAGGCCGGTACTTGGAGTCCTTGAATCCTTCGTAGAGGGTTTCCATGATGGCGAGGCAGGTGTCGAGGCCGATCAGGTCCGCCAGCGCCAGGGGCCCCATGGGATGGTTCATTCCGAGGCGCATCACCGTGTCGATGTCTTCCCGCGTGCCCACCCCGTGGAAAAGGCAATAGACCGCCTCGTTGATCATGGGCAGAAGGATGCGGTTGGCGATGAACCCGGGAAAGTCGTTCGCGAGGGCCGGGGTCTTGCCGAATTTTACGGCCAAATCCCAGGTCGTTTGAAAGGTTTCCGCGGAGGTGGCGATGCCGCGGATGACTTCGACGAGTTTCATGACCGGCACGGGATTCATGAAATGCATGCCGATCACCTTCTCCGGCCGTTTGGTCTGGGCACCGATGCGTCCGATGGGAATCGAGCTCGTGTTGCTGGAAAGGATCACTTCCGGCCGGCAGACGGCATCCAGATCCTTGAAGATCTTGAATTTGATCGGTTCGTTTTCCGTGGCCGCCTCGACCACGAAGTCCGCATCGGCCATGTCCGAAAGTGCAATGCTGGGGCGGATGCGGGCGAGGGTCGCCTTCTTTTCGTCCTCGATGAGCTTTCCCTTGGAAACCGCGCGGCCCAGGTTTTTGGCGATGACGGAAAGGCCCCGCTCGACAAATTCCGGGGAGATGTCGTTCATGATCACGCTGAGCCCGGCGGCGGCGGCCACCTGGGCAATGCCGTTTCCCATCTGTCCGGCACCGATGACGCCGAAAGTATGGATAGCCATGGAAGAATTGTCTCCTTTCTGGTTTTTCATAAGTGTCTGTCCGGAAGCGGTGGATTTTGGTTCAGGTCAGGGCGGCAGCCCCTTTGAAAGCGCAGGCGTAGCTCGGGCTACGCTGAGGATTTCAAAGAGGCGTGAATGCAGGCCCGGACCAAAAGATGCCGCTTCCGGATGGCCCTAACGGTGGATCAGCAGGGCCACGGCCTCGCCGCCACCCAGGCACAGGGTCGCAAGCCCGGTGCGGGAATCGCGCCGGATCATTTCATGGAGGAGGGTCACCAGCACCCGGCAACCGCTCGCGCCGATGGGGTGTCCCAGGGCAACGGCGCCGCCGTTTGCGTTGGTCTTCTCCGGATCGAGGCCCAGGGTGCGCATGACCGCGACGGTGGAGCCGGAGAAGGCTTCGTTCACCTCGAAAAGATCCACGTCGGCGATTTGGATGCCCGCTTTCTTAAGCACCTTGGGGATGGCCCAGATGGGGGCGACGAGAACGTACTTCATGTCGATGGCCGCCGCGGCCTGGGCCCCGATGCGGGCCAACACCGTGCAGCCCCGTTCCTCCGCCTTTTCCCGGGACATGACCACCACGGCCGCGGCCCCGTCGGCGATGATGGAGGCATTGCCCGCCGTGCCCAGCCCGTCCTTTTTAAAGGCCGGTTTCATGTTGGCCATCACCTCGTAGGGGGTATCCTTCGCGTTTTCATCCACGGAGAACATCCGGGGTTCGCCCTTTCGCTGGGGCACGGCCACCGGGACGATCTCCTCGGCGAACCGGCCCTCGGCGATGGCGGCCAGTGCCCGACGGTAGGATTCAACGGCGTAGCGGTCCTGGTCCTCGCGGGTGATGCCGTATTTTTCCGAACAGAGCTCGTTGGAGATCCCCATGTGAAAATCGTTCACGATGTCCCAGAGCCCGTCGTGAATCATGTGGTCCTCGAGCTGGCCCGGGCCCATGCGGTAGCCGAACCGCGCCTTTTCCAGGTAGTAGGGGGCCCTGCTCATGGATTCCATGCCGCCGGCCACCACCACGTCGGCGTCTCCGAGTTGGACGGCCTGGGCCGCCAGCATCACGGCTTTCAACCCCGAGCCGCAAACCTTGTTCAAGGTAAAGGCCTCGATTCCCCATGGCATGCCGGCGATGACCGAGGCCTGTTTGGCCGGGTTCTGCCCGTACCCGCAGGGGAGCACTTGGCCCATGATGACCTCGTTTACCTCCGACGTCTCGATGCCGGCCCGGCCGACCGCGGCCTCGATGACCCGGGCCCCGAGGGTGGTCGCCCCGATGCCGGAAAGGCCTCCGTTAAATCCGCCCAGGGCGGTCCGCACTGCACTGACGATGACGGCTTCGCGCATGATGGTCTCCTTATGTCGCTCATGGAATCGGGAATTCCAATAAATCTTCTTTCCATCCGGGCACTACATGTTGCGCCGGTACTTTCCACCCACGTCGTAGAGCGCCCGGGTGATTTGGCCGAGGCTGCAATACTTCACCGTTTCCATCAGTTCTTCGAAGATGTTTCCGCCGGAAAGCGCCG
>JBJKPT010000225.1:0-6063 GCA_046706045.1 Desulfobacterales bacterium | reverse complement strand
TTTACCCCTCACATGGAGACTGGAATGAAAATCAATCCGAAAGTAGAAAACATCGTGCGCAAGGTCTATGATGGAAAGTATCCCACTTCGGAAGAAATTCACCTATTGCTTAATTTAGAAGCCCATTCTTTAGATGCGGGCTTTATTATTTCATCCGCAGATCACCTCAACCGCCTGGCCTCAGACAACAAAGCCGAGGTTCATGCACAGATAGGCATTAACAGTTCCCCTTGTCCGAATAATTGTTTGTTTTGCTCCTTTGCCGCAAAAAACGGCGTCTTCAAAGAACGTACGGAGATCAGCATTGAAGACGCCGTATTGATGGCGCGCAATGCCGAGAATGAAGGAGCAAACGCTCTTTTCATGATGGCAACAGGGGATTATCCCTTTAAGAAGTTCATAGAAGTCTCCAAAGAGATCCGATCCCACATAAAGCCCGAAACCGTGATGATCGCCAATATCGATGATTTTAACTACGATGAAGGAAAGAAATTAAAAGATACCGGTTATACCGGCATTTACCATGCCGTTCGAATGGGTGAAGGCAAAATGACGAATATTGCTCCTGAAAAGCGACTAAAAACCGTTCAATCCGCAAGAGAAGCAGGGCTATTGATTGGAACGTGTGTCGAACCGATCGGGCCTGAACACGAAATCGGTGAAATCGTGGAGAAGATAATCATCGGCCGTGAGATGAAGCCCTGTTTTAGCGGAGCAATGCGTCGCATCGCCATCCCGGGTTCAGAAATGGAAAAATACGGGATGCTGACAGAATACCAATTGGCGTTTATTGTCGCCGTGGTTCGGTTGTCGATGGGGCGCGATGTAAGGGGCAATTGCACCCACGAGCCGAATTTGCTGGGAACCGCCGCAGGCGCAAATCTTTTTTGGGCGGAGGTTGGCACAAATCCGAGGGATACCGAAAAAGAAACATCCGAAGGGCGAGGATTAGACGTATCTTCTTGCAAAAAGATGTTTTTGGAAACCGATTACGACCTGGTCCAGGGGCCTTCCATTATTTACAGCGAAAACGGCAACGTCGGCTGAGAACGGCCCTGGATGGACAAATTTGAGAGTCGAAGCCGTCTCAAAAAAGTCTTTTCACCCGTTATCGGCGTTGAGCCCTCGTTTCAAGTCCTCGGCATACCTGGGTATGCCCGCGGGCTGAATCTCGGCCTCGCCTTGATCTCGAAGGAAAATTCCGGAGCAACCATCGGGCATGTCATGACAACTCGATCAAGATTTTGGCGACGGCGCTATTATGATCTTTTTTCACACGTCTACGACCGGTTCATCCGCCTCCATGCCCGCAAGGATGATTCCGGGACGCGATCGTTTCTCGTGGACGGCGCGGCCCTGGAGCAGGTTAAAAGGCCTTTGGGGCTTGATGTTTGCTGCGGAACCGGGGCGGTGTTGCGCGCGTTCGCCCATCGTTATCCCCAAGGGTCCTTCATCGGATACGATTTTTCACGGGGCATGTTGCTCGCGGCCGGTCGGAAAAATTCAATCGGCGATGTGCGCCTCATTCAAGGAAGCGCTGCATGCCTGCCGTTCGTCGATGAGACGTTTCATGTCGTAAGCTGTTCCCATGCGCTTTATGAACTCAAAGGGGCGGATCGGATCCACGCGCTTTTTGAAATGAAACGGGTGGTTCGAAAAGACGGGGTGGTGCTGATCATGGAACATGAAGTGCCCTCACGCCCTTTCGCCGGATTCATGTTTCGCCTTCGGCTGATGGCCATGGGGTCCGCCGATGCGGATGAATTCGTGGAATCCGGCCTGAAGCCCTTTCTAGAAGTTTTTTCCGTGGCGACGTTGCGCCACACCCCTTCCGGCAGAAGCAAACTCATTTGCTGCCGTAAATAGTGGTTATCTTATGAACCCTGTCAAAAACAACCGAATACCCCACCATGTGACCGAGATCATCCTGGAGAGCATCTCGGACGGGGTGTTCACGGTCGATCACGAATGGCGGATCACCTCGTTCAACCGGGCTGCGGAAGTGATCACCGGGGTTTCGCGCGAGCAGGCCATCGGCAGTTTCTGCTGGGAAATTTTCCGGTCCAACACATGCGAAAAGGACTGCGCCATGCGCCGGACCTTGAAGCAGGGGAAATCCTTCCTGGACATCGCCACCACCATCATCACCCGGGAGGGCCGCCAGATGCCGGTGGTGGTCTCCACCTCCCTTCTCAAAGACCGGGAAGGGAACGTCATCGGCGGCGTTGAAACCTTTCGCGACATGAGCCTGGTGGTGGAGCTTCGCAAGGAGCTTGATAAACGATTCCAGGTCGGCGATATCGTCAGCCGGAATCCGGCCATGCACAAGATATTCAAGATCTTGCCGCAGGTGGCGGAAAGCGACAGCACGGTGCTGATCCAGGGGGAAACCGGCACCGGCAAGGAGCTCCTGGCCAGGGCCATCCACGAGTTCAGCCCCAGAAGGAACCGACCCTTTGTCGCGGTCAATTGCGGGGCGCTGCCGGACACCCTCCTGGAATCGGAGCTGTTCGGGTATAAAAAAGGCGCCTTTACCGGTGCCGTCGGCGACAAGCCCGGCCTTTTTGCCACCGCCGAAGGCGGAACCATCCTGTTGGATGAAATCGGGGATCTCAGCGCCGCCTTCCAGGTGCGCCTGCTGCGGGTGCTGCAGGATCTCCACTACCAGCCGCTCGGCGCCACGGAGCCGGTGCGGGCCAATGTGCGCATTGTCGCCGCATCCAACAAGGATCTGACCGAGTTGGTGGCTCAGGACCATTTCCGCCAGGATCTGTTCTATCGCATCCATGTGATCCGACTGGAGCTGCCGCCGCTCAGAAAACGCAAAGAAGACATTCCGGAACTGGTTCATCATTTCATCGACCGGTTGAATCGGATTCGAGGCCGATGCGTCACCGGAATCAGCCGGGAAGCCCTTGCCCTGCTCATGTTCCATGACTATCCGGGGAATATCCGTGAATTGGAAAACATCATCGAGCATGCGTTTGTTCTCTGTCACAAGGGGCAGATCGGGATGCAATGCCTTCCGGAAAACATGCGCGCCGCGGTGGCCGCCCCGCCGCTCGAGGGAAAGCTGGCGGAGGCGGTCAAATCCACCCAGGCGCAGGTCATTCTCCAGGCCCTTGAGCGCAATGACTACAACCGGCTCGCCGCAGCCCGTGATCTCGGCATCCACAAAAGCACCCTCTTTCGCAGGATGGCGGCCCTCGGCCTTGCCGTACCGCGAAAGCCCCGCAACGTCCGGAGCGGGGGAAAAACCTGACGGCTCCGAAAAGTCGATGGCCCGCACGTCCGCCATACCGCCATGCGCTCGGCATGCGGTGAGGGTCCGCCGCCTTCGGAATGCCTCCGCCTTGCATCCACCGCCAACCATGCCCCGTTCGATCTTTTCGATGAGCCGGCCGAAGCGCGCGTCTGCGGCACGTCCCTTGCTATGGCAATTTCCGGAAGGGGACGGCCATGAAGATTGCGTTGACGATTTGGGAAGATCGCATCTCCCCCGTGGCGGATTCGGCAAGCCGGTTATGGGTGGTATCGCTTGAAGACGGCCGGATCAAACACCGGCATGCGGAACGATTCAACGGCGAATCGCTTTTCCGGCGGGCGGAAAAGCTTTCGGAACTGAATGTCGACACCTTCATTTGCGGCGCCATATCCGCATTCCTGGCCAACCTGGTACGAGGTTACGGCATCCGGTTGATCCCTTTTATCCGCGGAAAGACCGATGCGGTATTGAATGCCTTCGTCACCGGGTCCTTGTCTGCGCCGAAATACGCGATGACGGGCCGCCGGCTGGATGGGCATGGCATCCGCCCCGACCCCGCCAAGCCGCTAACCCGTTAGCGGCATGATTGCATCAGGTCTCGCCATTGCAACGGGCATCGATGGGAGGGTCTCGCAAACGCGACGCACGTTGTCTTTCTTCCCGTCGTTTGCCCGCATTCCCAACCGGGCCTTTGCGCAACGCAAACGCCCCCGTTGAGCCATGTCTCCGGCATCCGCCGTTTGCTCCCAAAACGTCGGGTACGGCCCCGCTTGACGCCTTGGGGGCCAAGGGGCCGAGACCATTCCGGCAGGTTGCCGGCGTTGCGGGCAACCCTTCCGACCCCATGGAAGATAGGCCTTTTTGCTTTTTCTCCGGGCTCGGCAGGATGTTTGCTTTTTTTGCCTTTTCAACCCGAAACACCGTTGTTCCGGGTTCCATTCGGACACCTCGCAGGGAGTCAATGCCATGGAATCGGATAAAAGACGTTCATCGGCTCAATGCCGTTGCCGCCGCGCTGGGTGTTGCCACCACGGTTGAGGTGAACGGCGAACGGCTCGATCGCGATGTCGATGAAATCGCGGTGGAAGTCGGGGAACGGGCGATGAACGAGTGGGGCAAACCCGATGGCGAACTGCGTTATCTGAAACGGGCCCCCGAGGGGCTTTACAACAAATGGGAAAAGGAAGGGGTATTGCCCCGGAACATCGATCGGGAGATTGTCGAGATCATGCACCGGACCCATCACGGCGCGGACCGGGATTGTAGGAACCTCATCAAGCGGGGCGCCCGGGCCGCCATCGCCGACGGATGGGGCGGGTCCATGCCGGCCACCGACCTGCAGGATATTCTTTTCGGCACCCCGTATCCCCTCCAATCCGAAGCCAATCTCGAGGGTGCTCGTCGACATGGGGCCCGCCGGGAACTGGAAGCCGCGTAGCGTTGGCTGCCGCTCGCGTGAAATGAAGGCCACGGAGAGCTTTTCGTGGCCTTTTATTTTACGACGCGCAGGCAGCGATGTTCGGCAAGCCGCGTATCGAGGTCGGTTATCTGGTCGGCCAAGTCCCGGCATTCGAAACGAAAATAGAGGGGCATCCCGCATCTGCGCGGATCGATCCGATCCCTGTAATGGGCGAAGATGGTGCCCCTGCCGCCGTCGATCTCTTCGAGAAGATACCCCAGCCGGATGGCGGTGCGGTAGTATTCCGAGACGTCGATCGGGTTGGCGTTGACGGCATGGATGCGTTTTTTCAGTTCCCGGTAAGCCGACCGGTTACCGAAGACCGCCCGCTCCGCGCCGGCGAGCGCTTGTTGCCGTCGCCGTTGAAGTTCTTCGATGGTCAATTGTTCCATCGTGTGCATCGGTCACATCCCGCCCATCGATCCACGGGCGAGGGGCTACATGGCGGTTTCCGGGTGAAACACCGCCACTTCCTTCAGGTCGTCCCGCAGGTACTCCCTCTCGTTCGGGCCGAGGATGCCAAGCGACAGACAGATCAGAGTCCACAGATGCACCACGCCGTATCCGCCGCCGAAATGCTCGCTCAACTCATGGATCTGAGCATGGCAGTTGTGGCAACCGGCAATGCAGTAATCGGCCTCCGTGCTCTTGATCTGTTCGTCTTTGAGACGGCCGTATTCCAGGCGCGCTTCCTTGTAGCCGGACTGGAGAAACCCCCCGCCCCCGCCACAACAGAAATTGTTCGAGCGGTTGGGGGTCATGTCGATAAAATTCTCTTCACCCACAACGGATTTGACGACATAGCGAAGATCTTCCGCAATGGGGTCGCCAAAGCTCTTTCGGACGATCTGGCAGGGATCCTGAACGGTAAACTTGATCTTCAGATCCTTGTTCCAGTCGGCGTTGACTTTCAGCTTCCCCTCCCGGATCCACTTGGCGTAATATTCATAGATATTCTTCACAACGAAGTTGTGGGGGATTTGAAACTTTTTCAGTCCTGCCAGGACCGAATAGGTGACGTGCCCTCACTCGGTGTTTAAAAACACGGGGCAGCCCAGCGTGTCGGCCTGTTTGGCCGTTGTGCCGACAATGTGCTTCCAGGCCGCGTCATCGGCAAGAAACATGCAATAATTCTCTCCGCCCCATCCCTTGGAACCATAGGTCCAGTCGACCCCGGCCACGTGCAGGATCTTCCAGAGCGGCACCATCTCGTCCGGTTCGGTGACCGGCTCCCGGGAGTTCTGGTTCAAAAAGAACTCCGCCCCTTGTTTGTCGATGGGCGCCTCCATTTCTTTAAATTCCGGCTGGGCCTCCCGGTACTCCTCGAGCACATCCTGGA
>JBJKPT010000224.1:0-3316 GCA_046706045.1 Desulfobacterales bacterium | reverse complement strand
CGGGCTGTCCGCCGGCGACTCCGAAGCGATCGATTGATCCAGGCTGGACCGGAGGAATACGTCCAGGGACCTCGTTTCGCCGTTGACCACGGCCTACTTGATAAGGTTTTTCAGCTCCCGGACTTTGCCGGGAAAGGGGTGGCCCTGGAGCCATCCCAGGGCGGTTGCGCCGATCTTCTTGTCCGTCCCGTATTCGGCGTTGAACCGGGCCAGGAAATGGCGGGAGAGTTCGAAAATGTCCTCGGGCCGCTGCCGCAGGGGTGGAATGTCGATGCTGAAGGTGTTCAGGCGATAGTAAAGATCCTGGCGAAACCGCCGTTTCCGGACCTGGGCTTCCAGGTGCTTGTTGGGGGCGGCGAGTATCGGGCAGTCGATGGTTTTCCGGCGGGTGCCGCCGAGGCGGACGATTTCATGGTCATCGAGGTACTTGAGGAGCTTCGCCTGAAGGGTGAGGGGCATGTCCCCGATCTCGTCCAGGAACAGGGTGCCCTCGTGGGCCAGTTCGAAGAGGCCGGCCTTGCCCCGTTCGTCGGCGCCGGTGAAGGCGCCTTTTTCGTAGCCGAAGAGTTCCGCTTCCAGGAGGTTCGCCGGAAGGGCCGCGCAATTGATGGGAATGAACGGTTTTTTCCGGCGGCGGCTGTTTTCGTGGATGAACTTGGCGATGAGCCCCTTGCCGGTGCCCGATTCGCCCTGGATCAGGATGTTGGAGGCGCCCATCCGGCCGAGCTTCAGCGCGGTTTTCAGAATCCGTCGCATCGGTTCGCTTTCCGCGACGATTTCCTGCTTCCGGAGTTCCAGGACGCTCAGCTCGGCGAGCTCGTCCTTGATTTTTTCAGCGATCATCTGGGTCTGGGCCAACTCTTCCTGCAGGCTGTTGAGCTGGGTCATGTCCCGCTCGTTGACCACCACGAGGAAGATTTCGCCCGCGTCGTCAAAGGCCGGGGTACCGGTGGCCAGAAGGTGGCGCCCGGTCTTTTTCACGTATTGCATGAGGCTCACCTGGCGCCGGGTCTCGATGACCTCCAGGGTGACCGAACGGTCGAAGAGACCGCCGGCAACCAGTTCGCCGACGGTTTTTCCCAGCACCTCGGCGGGGACGATGCCGTTCAACCGGGCCGAGGCCTCGTTCACCGCAATGACTTTCCCCCAGCCGTCGCATACCCAGATGCCGTCAAAGGACGAGGTAAAGATCGTTTCCAGTTGACGGTTGATCCGCTGATAACTTTCCAGGTTCTTGATCGAGGATTCGAACTGGTGCATCTCCTGGAAATTGCACACCGCCCCCAGGAGGGTGTCCCCGCGCTCGACAAGGGTGATGTTCAGCACCAGTTCGACGGTCTTCCCGATGATGGGATGCCCCAGCCGGGGCCGGCGGGTGGCAAGGCAGTCCATGACCTGGGCCCCGGTCAGAGGAAGGAGGTTTGCGATGGGAATCCCCCGGCTTTTCCGGGCATCGATATCGAGGATCCGTTCGGCGGTCTGGTTGACGTGAAGGATCCTGCCGGTCGCATCGGTTGCGACAACCCCGTTGCTCGTGGACTGGAAGATGTCCTCGTGGGTGATCGTCATGGGCATGGCTCGCCGCCGGTCGCCTTTCGGCAAAAGCAGTCCTCCCGGATACGGTCGCAGGCGCCTTGAAAGACTTCATAACCCAAGGGGTCGTTCGGGTCCCCGGACAGGGCCGCCTCCGCGTCGGTGAAAATGTAGCCCAGCTCGAAGGCCACGGTCGATCCCCGGCCCGGGCTCTCCGGATTCCGGGTGTACTCGTAGTATTGATGGATGGCCGCGCGGTAGCGCTCGACCAGCGCATCGAATCGACGTTTTTGCCCCCGGTCCTCGGTCATGGCCGCCTTCCTTGCCGGATGTCACGCAATGTCGGTAAGGGTGGATGCGTTTCTCCGGTTCGTCAAAGGGAGATGTCCTATCCAAATCGGTATCGGTATCGGTATCGGAATTCGATAGCGATGTCGATCCCGACGGGATTCGAACCCGTTCGAGGTTTTCATGGCAACGATTGCATCCATTCCCATACTGCGTTTTGTCGAAATTTCAAAGCCGAAGAGATCTGGGTGGTCATGGCTTTCGTTCCAGCGGCATTCGACGCGGGATCCACCATCCAGGGCCGCTTAGAAGGCGGCATCCTCGGCGCGTGGTTGCGGATGCATCAGAATTGACGCCAGAGCCGCTCGAACACGGGCATCGGCACGCAACCGAACACGGCATTGAGATGGTGCAACAGGGCATCGAGATACCAGGCCGGCTCGGCACCCTCGGGCCAGTGGATGCGAACCCGCGCATGCCACCACCGGCAGTCCGTTCGGGCGAGGGGCGGTGCCGGCACCGGGACGACTTCCGCATGCCGGAAAGCCGGGGGTGCGCAGCCGGCGAAAAAAATAAGGGCCAAAATCGATGCCGCGGCCCGAAGAACGGTCGAAACCCGGTGCCGGAGGCCGGCCATCACAACCGGTGTTTTTTCCTTTTCGCTCGACGCACGACCCATACCGTCCCTCCGGAGAAAAGGAACAATGCCAAGACGAGGACAGCGACCGCGCTCCAGGTCAGCCAGTTGCCGCCGGCCACCAGACGATCCGGCCGCCAACTCGGCCGGCACACCTGACGAGCCTGGGGCCAGCGGTAGGCTGCGGGCATGTCCGGCAGGCCGTCGCCGTTCCGGTCGGGCCGGGAGGCCAGGTAGTCAACGAGGCTTTTCCATTCCTTGAGTTCCTGGATGCCGGGGGTCGCGGGGTCGGCATCCACCCGGGCCGTGGTGAGATCCGCGATGGGCCGGCCGGTTCGGTCCTTGGGGACGATGTCCAGGATGTGATCGGTGAACCCGCCGATGATTTTCAGAAACGTCGCGTTGTAAATATCCGCGGCCACCCGAATCAATCGGTGGTTGGAAGCGGCGGTATCCAGCGGGGCAAAGCGCCCGTCGGCGGTTTCCAGCGCAACCGAAGTGACCCGGTCAAAGGGGATCCGGTGCGGGTTGTAGGCAAACCGCAGTCCGGAGACCTGGAGAAAATAATCCTCGCCCTTCATCGGGTAGATCGTGGTCAGAATCTCAAGTGCCTTCTTGATCTCCGATGGATAGAGCCAGACCGTGATCAGGGGATAGCCCATGGTCCCATCCGGGCCGATTCCCATGGGAAGCACCCGGAAAAGGTCGCTTACCCGGATCGTTCCGCCGCCGGCGGCGAGGATGGGCGCCCGGATGACCCCGTTGGAGATCACGGCCACGGCGACCCGGGCGGCCGGGTCCGTGCGGGTGTCGATCCTGCGGTTGATGTCCCAGCGGATGGCGTCGGTGATCAGGTTT
>JBJKPT010000223.1:0-2792 GCA_046706045.1 Desulfobacterales bacterium | reverse complement strand
GATGGCATTTAATGCAAAGATCGGCAAAACCCATGACGCCGAGACCGATCTGGCGGGTGGCCCGGCTCATTTCTTCGATTTCGGAAATCGGATAACGATTGACCGAAACAATGGCATCGAGAAAACGCACGGCGGTGGCAACGATGGTGCCGAGCCGGTCCCAATCAATGGTGGCCGGGGTCTCGATCCAGTCCCCCGTTAAAATGCGGTTCAAATTGATGGACCCAAGGTTGCAAGAGCTGTAGGGGAGCAGCGGCTGCTCACCACAAGGATTCGTCGCCGCGATGGTACCGAGGGCGGAAAGGGGGTTTTCCCGGTTGATGGTGTCCAGGAATACCAGGCCCGGCTCGCCGTTTTGCCAGGCCTGGTAAACGATTGCATCCCAGATTTGTCTTGCCGGAAGGCTCCGGTAGACCCGCCCTTTGAAATCAAGAGGGGTAAGGGCATCGGTGCGGACCGCTTCCATGAAGCCATCGGTGATCCCGATGGAAATGTTGAAATTCTCGAGCGATCCTTCTTGGGCTTTGGCGGTGATGAAGGTTTCGATATCCGGATGGTCGACCCGCAATATCCCCATATTGGCGCCGTTTCGAGTGCCTCCCTGACGAATGATGTCACCGCTGGTGTAATTGAAGATCCCCATGACCGCCACCGGGCCGCAGGCGAGGCCACCGGTGGAGGCGACCGCATCACCCTTGGGACGGATTCGGGAAAAATCCATTCCGGTTCCCCCGCCGAGGGCCTGCACGTCGACGGCGTCGGCCAGGGTCTTAAATATGCTCCGCCGACTGTCTTCGATGGGAAGTACAAAACAAGCACTGCCGCAGCCGTTGTTGCGGCCAAAATTTCTCAGGGTCGGGCTGTTTGGAAGAAAATCCAAATGCCGCATCAGGGTCATGTACCGATCGGCCCACCGACGTTGCGATGAAGCGTCGCGTTCATCGGTGGCCGCAGCACCGGCCACGCGGCGGCAGAGGTCATCCCATTGTTCGCCTTCCGCGAAATATCGTTTTTTTAAAACGGCAATGGCGTTTTCGGTCAGTGGCATTGCACGATCTCCCGTTTGGTGAACGCTTCGGGCATTCACAAATCGCCCTCGTGTTGGATTTCTGCGTCGGGCGCTTTGATTTGAATGCTCGAAATAGCCAGCTGTTTCGCCGCTACAAGTCATCCACCCTCGTGAACTCATTTAATTTTGCCCATCCGCGGACAGGTACCAGCTAATATAACAATGCCTGCCACCAGGATAAAGAATCAATCCCTCTCCAATAAAAAAGCCGGATGTGCGGGGTGCACGATCCGGCCGCAGGCGTCTATGCGTGGAAACCTCCTCAGATGTCGAGCATGCTCACTTCAAGGGCGTTGTTTTGAATAAACTCGCGCCGAGGCTCGACTTCTTCACCCATGAGCACGGTGAAAATTTCGTCGGCGGTGACGACGTCTTCGACATTGACTTTTAACAGGGTCCGCGTATCGGGGTTCATGGTGGTTTCCCACAGCTCGTCCCGATTCATTTCACCAAGACCGTTGTAGCGCTGCACTTGAATTCCCTTTTTTCCTTCGACGGTTAAAAATTCAAGAAGTCGACGTTTTGATTGGAAAGGATTCGTCAAAGGCTTTCCATCATTACCGGTAACGGTAAAAGGCGGTCGGTCAAAGGCTTCGATTTTTTGGTAAAGGGAGGCGGCCTTCTGGTAATCGTTTGAAAAAATGAGCGATCTGCCAATCACCAGCGGAACGAAACGTTCTCCGTTTTCCCGGATCGGGACCCCGATTTGTCCGGGTACCGTCATGTTAAAAAGCTCCCGCTCGGCATTCCAGACAATCTCGGTGACGGCAAATCCGGCATCGGAAAGGGCCCTGCGAACCCGCTCCATGGTGTTCCGCTCCTGAAGATCAAGCTTTCGAGTCAGCCCATTTTTGATAAGCAATTCCACGATATCCGGAGGTATCCGCCGGCTTTGCATCCGCTGTATGGCCCCCATGTATTCGGACAGGTCGCAGAGAAATAGATACAGGGTGTGATCGATAAGAGCGACCTCATCGGACCCGCAGCGTACCTGTTTTTGGTCGCAAGCCCGCTTGATCACGTAATCGTTCAGTTGGGATTCATCCTTCAAGTATAACGGATTTTTCCCTTTTCCGACTTTGAAGAGCGGCGGCTGGGCAATGAAAAGATAGCCCCGCTCCACGAGCTCCGGCATCTGCCGGTAGAAGAAGGTCAGCAAAAGGGTTCGAATATGGGATCCGTCGACATCGGCGTCGGTCATGATGACGATCCGGTGATACCGGATGTTTTCGATGTTGTATTCTTCCTGCCCGACCCCGGTTCCAAGGGCCGTGATGATGTTCTTTATTTCATCGCTTCGAAGAATTTTGTCGAACCGCGCCTTTTCGACGTTTAGTATTTTCCCCTTCAATGGAAGAATCGCCTGAAATCGCCGATCCCGGCCCTGTTTGGCGCTCCCGCCGGCCGAGTCTCCCTCCACCAGAAAAAGTTCTCGCATGGCCGGTTCCGAAACCTGACAGTCCGCGAGTTTACCGGGCAGGGTGGCATCGATCAGCGACCCTTGTTTGCGGGCGAGGTCCCGGGCTCGTCTGGCCGCATCCCGGGCACGGGCGGCATCCACGGCTTTCCCGATGATTTTGCGCGCCGTTGCGGGATTTTCTTCGAGAAAGGCGGAAAGCTTTTCGTTGACCAACGATTCGATGTGTCCCTTGACCTCGCTGTTTCCGAGCTTGGTCTTGGTCTGGCCTTCAAATTGAGGATTTTTTATCCGTATGCTGATCAC
>JBJKPT010000222.1:0-9721 GCA_046706045.1 Desulfobacterales bacterium | reverse complement strand
CGTTTGCGCCATCGTCTGGACGGCTTTCGGCGCCAGGATCGTTGACGGGGCCGCTGCCGCCGCCAGGGCATCGATCCCGTTACAGGCCATATGTCGCGCGAGGCCGGCGGCCAACGCGCTCAGGGTGCCGTCGGCGCCGTCGGCAAAAAGCACCCGGCGCCGGTGGCGGATCGGTTCGAGCAGGCCCTGGACCGACGCTGCGATTTCCTGGAGAACCGTGGGATGGCCGGCAATGTCTCCGGGGTGCTCGATACGGCGATAGGTGAGGCTCCCGGCGACTTCGGCCGAGATCGCGTCAAAGAAGTATTTGGTGGTCAGGTGCAGCCCGTCGAACAGGGCATCACCCGCGGTGGCCGCAACGGCAAGCAAGAATCCGCGACGCATCGCGGCACCGGGATCCCTGAGCCGGAAGCGGTACTTGCGTGCCCAGAAGGTCTGGCACCGATCGATCAAGGCTTTCAGCTGAGCGGTGCCGTTGTAAAAGAAAATCGGGGTGGCGACGACGATCACGTCGGCGGCCCGCAGCAATCCGAAAACGTCGTGCTTCATGTCGTCGTCGATGGGGCAGGTGCCTTTTTTTTCACAGACGATCAATTCCTTGCACGGTTCGATGTGGCGACGGCAGATTTCGACGGTTTCGGTGCACGCGCCCTGCTTTTGGGCTTCCTCCAAAAAACGGGAAAGCAGCCAGTGGGAATTGCCGCGGCGTCGGGGGCTGCCTTGCAAGCCGAGCACCAGCATCGGGCGTTCCTTTCAGACCGGCGTAGGCCCTCCTGCACATCCGCGGTCCGGCATTTCCGCCTTCCCGTGAATGCCGGCGGCAACCGGATTCAGCATGATAGATAACCATTTGAAACCGTAAACGAAAATGAACTTTTTTCGATAACGGCGAGACCATCGGCTTCAGCATTCCCCAATTCGGTGGCGATGTCAATACGCTTCCTCGCGCTCCAGATCGTCCGTCCCGGTCACGCGCCCCCAGAACAATCGATAGGTCCAGAACTGGTAGATCAGCACCGCCGGGATGAAAATCAGCACCACGATGAGCATGATTTTCAGCGTCAAGGGACTGGACGAATCCTTAAACGCCGTAAGGGCGAAGCCGGGCCGAATCGATGACGGAAAAAGCCGTGGAAACAGACCGATCACCCCGAAGAACGTGACGCCGACGATGGTGGCCGACGAGGCGAGCCATGCCTTGAAATGATCGCCCGTGCCGAGAAAAACGCGGATTGCGAGGAGGGCGGTGACCGTCAGGGCCGGGACGACGATCAAAACCGGATGGACCATGTAATTCGCGAAGAGATCCGTGGCTCCGGCGGTAGCCCCGAGAAAAATTACGGTGACGAGCACTTCGACGATCCACAGGACTTTGGCGAGGTTGGCGCTTTTCACCCGGAGCCCGCCGTCGGTTTTGTTGGCCAACCACAGGGCGCCGTGTACGAGAAAAAGGATCAGAAACAACAGCCCGCCCATAAGCCCGTAACCGTTCAGCAGGGTAAGCAGCGAGCCGTGATAGATGCCGTTGCCGTCTATGGGAAGCCCCTTGAAGATATTGGCAAAGGCCACGCCGAAGAGAAGGGCCGGCAGGGCACTGCCGAGAAAAAACGCCCCGTCCCAGACCTTTTTCCACCGGGGATCGCCGATCCTGCCGCGAAACTCAAAGGATACGCCCCGGACGATCAGGGCGAACAAGATCAGCATCAGCGCGGAATAAAGCGATGAAAACATGACCGCGTAAACCTGGGGAAAGGCCGCGAAGGTGACTCCCCCGGCCGTCAGCAGCCAGACTTCGTTTCCGTCCCACACCGGGCCGATGGCCCGGATCATCATCCCTTTGTCTTCTTCGCTGCGTCCGATAAACGGGTACAGGGTCCCGACGCCGAAGTCGAAGCCGTCGGTCATGAAAAAGACCGCCCAGAGCAATCCCCATAAATAAAACCAGATGGTTTGCAATATCATGGCCGTTTCCTTGATGGAAGTATTCCGTTCGTCCGCTTCGTCCTTTTCAGCTCCTCCGGACAAACTCAAAACATCAGGCCGTTTCGGGCACGGCTTCGGTCGCCGGGGCCGGCGCATCCTTTTCCGGCCCGTTTCGTGCGGTTTTTGCCATGAGGTAGAACCCGAGAGCGCCAAGAAGCCCATAGACCACGACAAAACCCGCCAGGCTCAGGAACACCTGCCCGGCGGCGATCGGCGACGCGGCATCCGGGGTTTTCAACAGCCCATAGACAATCCATGGCTGACGGCCGATTTCGGCCAACATCCACCCGGCCTCGATGGCGATGTAGGGCAGGGGGATGGCAAGAAGCATCACCTTCAGGTAGAAGGGGCTTTCCATGAGCTTTTTCCGGCGTGTCCAGCCCCAGATCATGAGGATCGGGAATAGCGTGCCCAGGGCGACCATGAGGCGAAACGACAAGAAGGTCGGCAGCACCGGAGGCCGTTCGTTGCGGGGAAAATCCTTCAAGCCGATGATGGTTGCGTTGATGTCGTGGCGGGCCAGAAGGCTCAAAAGTCCCGGGATCGTGCCCCATTCGGCACGGTTGGTTGCGTCTTTTGCATCCGGGATGGCGAACAGATGGATCGGTGCCCGGGCCGATGTGTTCCAATGCGCTTCCATGGCGGCGAGCTTGGCGGGCTGGACTTCGGCAAGGTGAACCGCGTGCCAGTCGCCGTTGACCACGGTAAAGACCGAAAAGATCAAGCCGAAAACCAGGGCGAGGCGAAACGACCGGACAAACACCTTCAGGTGCTGTTTGCGCAGCAGGTGATACGCGCTGATGCCCATGACGAAAAAGGCGCTCAGCAGGCAGCCGGCGCCGATGGTGTGCACGATTTCCAGCAGGGCGAACTTGTTGGTGACGACCTGGGCGAAGCTGACCAGCTCCGCACGGCCGTTTCGGATGGTGAATCCGACCGGCTGCTGCATCCACGCGTTGGCGGTGAGGATCCAGATGGCGGAGACGTTGCTCGCCCCGGCGACCAGCCACATGACCGTGGCGTGGGCCTTTCGGGAGAGCTTTTTCCAGCCGAAAACCCAGACGCCGATCATGGTCGACTCAAGGAAAAACGCGACACTGGCCTCGATGGCCAGAAGGCTCCCGAAGACATCCCCCACATAGGCCGAATACCGGGACCAGTTCGTGCCGAATTGAAATTCCAGGGTAATGCCCGTGACCACACCGACGGCAAAGTTGATGAGAAAGAGTTTCCCCCAGAACCGGGTCATTCGAAGGTCGACGTCGTCGCCGGTCCTCGCGTACCGGGTCTCCATGATGGCAACCAAAATGGAAAGGCCCAGGGTCAGGGGCACGAAGAGAAAATGAAACATGGTGGCGGCGGCGAATTGAAGCCGCGACAGGGTGACGACATCCATGGGGACTCCTTTGGGTAACACTCCACCGGAACGAATCCGCCGACGGGCTCGCCGCGGCGTTTCGGTATGGGAACCCGGAGGGAATCGAGGTATTCCGTTGAATTGTCGGTGTGCACTCAGGAAAAACGACCGCGTGTCAGGGGGCGGCCGTCATTGCCCGAGCATCAAGTGCCGGCATCCAGCGTGCACTGTGAAAAGTCGATGGGTTTGCCGCATCCGCTGCATTTGACGGGTTTGTCGAATTCATCGGAGAAGATCTCGGTTTTCTTTTTGCATTCGGGACAGGTGCACATAAACGATTGCAAATGCTTGAACCGCTGGAAACCCGGGCAATGTTGGGGGGTGTTTTCCATGGGTGCTCCTTCTATTTGATTCGCTTGTCAATACCTTCGGCCGTGCAGTCGGGTGTATAGCAGGTGTTGTCGACGAATTCGCATTTTTTTTTGCACGACGGGCACTGGTCCGGCGGCGCGTCTTTGGTTTCAAAGGTATAGCCGCAATTGGTGCATTTCCAGCTGGTCATGGCGGGTCTCCTGGCCACGGGGTTGGCAAAAAGAGCCCCCGCGGGCTGCGATCGCGCGCAGCCCTGCGGGGCCGGCTTCAATCTTTCTTCCACAAGCCGTGCAGGTTGCAGTATTCGCGGGCACTGACCTTGGCGGCCGCAATGGTAAAGGTGGCTTCCGGCACATCGCCCGGGTTGAGAAATTGACGATAGGCCTTGCCGTCCGCGATCAGTTCGATCCATTCGATGTAATGTTTTTCTTCCATCGGGTGCGCAACGGCACCCACCTTGACTTTGTATCCGCCTTGAATTTTTTCGATCACCGGCACGTGCTTTTCCTTGGCGGCATCAACGGTGTTTTCCGTCATCAACGTCATCGGCTCACCGCAGCAAACCAGAGCACCGTCGCCGCCATGAACCACTTCCACAATGTTTCCACAGGCTTTGCATTTGTAGACTTCGAGTTTTTTCGCCATCTTTTCTCCTCCATGTCCGGGTTAGAACACGCGTATGGTTTCGGCAGTCGGCGCCAACCGCAAGGGGGTTGGCCGGCGCCTACCAGTTTTTCCCCAGGAGTTCGAAATACGCCTGAGGGTGAGCACACGCAGGGCACATCTCCGGTGCGGCCAACCCCTGATGCAGGTACCCGCAGTTGCGGCAGCGCCAGGTGACTTTTTCAGCGCGCTTGAAGACGCGATCGGCTTCGATGTTGCCGGCCAGCTCAATGTAGCGTTTCTCGTGCTGCCTTTCCGCAACCGCGACGGCTTCCCAAACCATGGCCTGGGCGGCAAACCCTTCTTCACGGGCCACGCGGGCAAACGCCGGATAGAGCTCGCTGCATTCGTGGTGCTCACCGGCGGCAGCCGCCTTGAGGTTTTCAACGGTTGAGGCGATCATCCCGGCGGGAAAGGCCGCCTGAATTTCCACGTCCCCGCCTTGGAGAAACGCAAAGAATCGTTTGGCATGTTCTTTTTCCTGGTTGGCCGTTTCCTCGAACACGTCGGCGATCTGCATGTAGCCTTCTTTTCGGGCCTGACCGGAAAAATACGTGTAGCGGTTCCGTGCCTGGGATTCACCGGCAAAAGATCCCAATAAATTTTTTTCGGTTTGGCTGCCTTTCAACGAAACCACGATGTTCCCCTTTCTCTATGGATTATTCTTATTTGGGTTGAAGTCACAAGCATTTTCCGCATTCGGACGTTTTATTGAACCGCTACGTTGCCAGCCCTTTCCGGTCGTGCGCCCGTTGTTCTTTTTCGGCGAGTTTTTTCACCTTGTACGCCGCATCGCGCAACACCCCGAAAAGAATGCCGCAGCCGGCGTCCTCACGGTCTGCATCCCCGCGATCGGCCAGCCGGATCATCCGCTCCGCCAGTCGTAACGTGTCATGGATGTGTTTATCGCAACGTCTCACGATAGCCGTTTCCTCTGGTCCCGTGGTCATGCCGCGTCCGCTTGCCGTACGGGGTGAATCAATTTGCGTGCCAATCGATCCACTGAGCACCACTCGGGGAAAAATTCCATGGGAAACCATATCGTTACGTGCATTCTTGGCTTCCGCGGAGAGTCCGTCGCCGGTGCTGCCGAAACGACCCATGGACATGCCTCCGGATGTGTCGCTGAGACAAGCGTGTCGCCAACTATCCGGAATTCATATCGATTCGTGGCTTACGAGCAACGGGTAAAAACATGATACACAATTGTTTCATTGGACACTTTTTTCTGGGTTTTTGCCGGAGCCCCGCATTGACGTCTGTCCGAGGGGAATTATTTTTTCAAAGTAAATCGAGCCGTTGAACCCTTTGTGCACGTGGTGCATCAATCGATGATTGTTCAGGCACGCATCATGCTTTGCCAATCCATCCAAAAGCCGGATGGGGGAGCATCATTTCCCCATGCCATGTTATCAGGAGCCGCCATGCTGAATCTAAAGACCATTCGCGCCAATCGAGACCTGGTCGATGCCATCGACTGGGAAATGACCCCCGAAGACGCCGTGACCACTTACCTGGAGTGGGGCAACAACCCCGCGCTTGGCCGAAACGTCATCCGGTCCAAACGGGACCATTCCGTTTATTTTGTGATCAATACTTGGCACGAACCGGTGATTTATCTGATCCGGCGCAACTCGGAAGGCGCGGAAGAACTGGCGAAAATCACGATCCCGGAAACACTTAAAAATCGGTACCAGCAGGCCAACGGCCGCCTCAAGGGTGTCTACCGGATCGAGGGAGAGATCAAGACCTGGCTCAAACGCCAACTTGACGACGCCTGATTCAACGTTGCGCCCCTCCGATTTCCCCTCCGCCGGCACCTGCCCGGGAACACCTGCCTGAAACGAAGATCACCGTCACCTGCGGATGCCTTTAAGGCATCCGCAGGCAGAGCGGTTTTTTTGAAGACGAGCCCAAATCGCGTTCCGGGTGGGCTCATACGGTGGGTCAACCGGCCTTGAAATGGCTTAGCGCGACGCCAGAGGGACGAAGGCGCATTCCTGCGGGCCGCAGTAATCGCCGACATAATCCGAGGAGGGGCGATAGAGCGCTGCCTTGGGTGCGGCCCCGGCAAATCGTTCCTCGATCGCATGCGCCGCCCATCCGGCCACCCGGGATATGGCAAATACCGGTGTGAACAGATCCACCGCGATTCCCATGCAATAGTACAACGAGGCACTGTAGAAGTCGACATTTACGAAGATGTCGATCCCTTTTTTCTTTTTGAACTCCGCCTTGCCGATTTCTTCCAGTTTCCGGGACATGGCGTACCATTGCGGCTGACCGGCCTTTCGGCCCATGATTTCGGACATGGGCGCCAAAATCCGGGCCCGGGGGTCGTCGACCTGGTAGACCGCATGACCGAGACCAAAAATGACCCGGCCGGCGGCCAGTTCGTTGTGGACATAGTCCTGAACCTTGTCCGGGGAGTCGATCTTTAACAGCATCTGCATGACACGCACATTGGCTCCGCCGTGAAGCTCCCCGGAAAGCGATCCGATGGCCGCGGCCACCGAGGCGTACATATGGGCCCGGGTGGAGGCCACCTGCCGGGCGGCAAAGGTCGATGCATTAAAGGAATGTTCGGCATGCAACACCAGGCAGACGTCGAAAAAGCGGGCCGTTTCGTCGTCGGGCGTTTTGCCGGTGAGCATATAGAGGAAGTTGGCCGCATGTCCCAGCCGCGGGTCCGGCATGACGGGGTCGTGACCGTTTCGGATCCGGTCCCATGCCGCGAGAACCGTGGCAAGCTTGGCCACGAGGCGGGTGCCCATGCGGAGGGCCGCCTCTCGGGAGGCATCCCGGGCATCCGGATCGAATTGGGCCAAGATGGCGGTTGCCGCTTGCAAGACGTCCATGGGCAAGGCATCGGCCGGCATGGCCTTCATCATTTGGAGCAGCTCCTGCGGGACGGCCCGGTTGCCGGCCAGTTCCGCCCGGAACGACGCCAACTCCGTTTGGTTTGGCAGTTTTTCATACAGCAGCAGGAAGACGATTTCTTCGAAGCTGGCCGATTCGGCTAGATCCTTTGCGAGGTATCCGCGGTAGATCAGCTTTCCGGCCTTTCCGTCGACATGACTGATCCTGGTCGTGGCGACGATCACCCCGCGCAGGCCGGTGTTCACGGTGGGCGTGCATTCTTCCATGGTTGCTTCTCCTTGGCTGAAACCGGTCTCAGACCTCGCCGATCCACATATCGGCTTCGGCACCGCAGTGGCTGCATACGGCGTGTCCCTTGCGTCGAGCCGGTGGCGTTTGTGACTGGGCCGAGTTTTCGATCAGTTCGCAGGTGATCATCATCTCGGCTTCATTTCCGCAATGGGTGCATTGACAGGTTCTTTTGATGATTTCCGTTTTCTTGGCCATGGCCGGCTCCTTATCGTTGCAACCATGAAGTCGGGTGGGATGGCTCCGACTGATTGAAATCATTTGAATATTTATCTACAAACATGGAAATCTCCCCCATCTTTGTCAAGGATATTTCAGAGGGGGCGAGCCATCGACGGGCGCTTCCCCGCAACGGGATTGCGACCGGTCGGAAACGACCCTTGAAGCCGGTTCCCGTGTTCCGGTTGCTCGGGAAAAAAGTCGGAAGCCGGCACCCGGGCAAAACGCCTGCGTTCGGGGCGCCACGATGCCGTCCGGAACCGCCGGCGGCGTCAAAACGCGATTTTTTCCGGTGGCCGCCGTTCCGGGACGTAGGGGTGCGGGGTCTTGTCCTCGTTCCACCTTCTGGAAACATAGAGGTTGCAGTAGCAACTGCCGAATTCGGCCACGTCCGGTTCCCGGTAGACGCAGGGACAGATGATGTCCCGGTCCAGTTCCCGGTCCCCGGCGGCCAGCCGGCAGGGGCAGGCCATGTAACCGTAGCGGGTCTTGTTGACCAGGAGGGCATCGAGCAGTTCCATGGTCCGGGAGATGTCCTTGTTGAAGAAATAGCCTTTTCGCTCCTGAACCGGTTTCAGCGTTTCATAAAGCGTTTTTGCATTCATGAGAGACCCAGCGCCTCCTTGATTTCCGCCTCCTTGTAGCCGACAATCACCGAGTTGCCGATGATGATGGTGGGAAAGGAGCATTTGGGATTGAATTTTTTGACGTCCTCGAGGATGGCCTTGCGTTGCTCGCCCTCCAACAGGTCCACATCGACGAATTCATATTGAACCGTGCAGTCCGCCAGAAGTTTTTTTGTCGATTTGCAGTGGCTGCACGTGCTGAGCGAAAAAATTTTCACCGGTTTGTCCGTCATGCTGCTTGTCCTTTCCTGCCGGGTTAACGTTTAACCTTCTGCCTGGAATGATCCTCTTCCGTAAGGCCTATCGAGTGCCCATTTCTGAATGGCCCCTTTCCGCGATGCCCGCGTTGGCCGCCTCGATTGGAATCCTCGAAATAGCCAAAGCTATTCCTCCGGTTTCAATCATCCGGCCGCCTTGACCTCACGCAAAATGGCCGATCCTGGGATGGACACTATCGAATTCGTGAAAATCCATCAAGGGCCGCGGGAAAAAGGGGTTGGCGCCATTCACCGCCACTCGGAAGGCATCATCGCGCGGACGGCGCAAACGGTGTGCCGTGCCCGGTCCCCCTCGATCCGGCATCGCCGGATCAGTGCGGCGAGATCGGCCGGGGTGTCGATATCGCTGACGACCGGCAGAAGGTGATGGGAGACGCCGTGGCGCTGGAGCACGGCAACCGTGTCGGCCAGCACCGTGGGGGTCCCCCAGGCCAGGGCCTCGGAGAACACCGCGGGAAGCCATCCACCCCGGCGGAACCCGATGAGGCAGTAGCCGCCGTCTTCCGCGGGGGCGAGCACCGCCGATGCCTTTTCCAGGGCGGCAAAGGCGGCATGGACCATTTGCGCGGAAAGCTCCGGGATGTCGGTGCCGACAAGCACGGCCCCGGACCACCCCTCGGCAAACGCAAGGGAAAATGCTGCGGCCATTCGAGAACCCAGTCCGCCGCCGGACTGTGGAAAATACCGGTACCGGGGGCCGAGCCAGTCGCCGACGGCTTCCAGGGCCGAATCCGGGGTAACGTGAACCCGGACCCGATACCCGCTCTGGTTCAACGCCTCCATGACATCGGCCACCATGGCACGGTAAATCCGCACCGTTTCCGCGGCGGAGAAGCGATTCATCAGACGGGTCTTTACCCGGCCGGCCACCGGTGCCCGGACAAACGTCATGACACAGCGGGAATCGCAGGCGGAAAGGCGCATATAAGATCTTTTCCGTAAATAAGCTTAGGCAGCGGCGGCATCGATTGCGGCCACCGGTTTCGGAGTTCGCGGTGTCGCATTTCATCCGGCAAGGACGGCGCCGGCAGGATCCGCCGCATTCAATCGCTTGA